>DATGMY010000158.1:0-3321 GCA_035307005.1 Flavobacterium sp.
TTACTCCAAATTCATGTTCAACGCTAAAGACAGAAACGCCCCAGATGGTGCGCAATCCGGTCATTATATATTCGTTGTACCGGTCTTGTATTGAAAGTGTTTCGGTTTCGTTTGGTAATTCGTTTTTTTGAATAGCCTGAATATACAACGAATTATTGGCAATATTCCACGAACGGTTTTTTCCGTCAAAACTATGTGCCGAAGGACCAATTCCCAAATATTTTTTACCCAGCCAATACGCCGAATTGTTTTTAGAAAAATAGTCCGGTTTTCCAAAATTCGATAATTCATAATGTACAAAACCGTTGTTTTCCAAGATGGAAACCATCCTTAAAAAGTGTTCGTGTGCTTCGCCGTCATCAAGTGTGGGAATTTTTCCTTTTTTGATCAAAGATGCTAAAGCCGTTTTAGGTTCTACCGTTAAAGCGTAACTTGAAATATGCGGAATCCCTAAATCCAGTGCCTTTTGAATGTTTGATTCCCAACGTTCCAACGACATATTCGGAATGCCGTAAATTAAATCAATCGAAATATTGTCGAAATGTTTTGCCGCTTCCTCCAAACTTTCCCAAGCTTCTTTGGCATTGTGCGCACGATTCATCAGCTGCAAATCTTCGTCATAAAACGATTGTACACCAATACTCAATCTGTTGATGCGTGAATGGGCTAATTCATGAATACGTTCTTTTGTCAAATCATCCGGATTAGCTTCCAACGTAATTTCTGGATGTTTCATCACATCAAACAACGAAAAAACGGCATCAATCAATATATTAATTTCTTCATTTGACAAAACACTCGGCGTTCCGCCACCAAAATAGATGGTTTCTACAGGTTCGTTGATTTCTTCTTTTCGCAAATGGATTTCCTGAATCAATGCCGCAATCATCTCCTCTTTCTTTTTTAACGAAGTCGAAAAGTGAAAATCGCAATAGTGACACGCCTGTTTGCAAAATGGAATATGTATGTAAATTCCTGCCATTATTTTTTAGTTACGCGGTCTTTATTCTGGCTCACAAAAGCTTCCCAACCCGTGTAAGATTTACCAACAACCGTTTTTCCGGAATTAAAAAAATGACAAACAGCCGCCGCCAAACCATCGGTTGAATCGAGGTTTTTGGGTAATTCTTTTAAATCTAATAATTGCTGCAACATTTTAGCAACCTGCTCTTTACTGGCATTTCCGTTTCCGGTAATTGCCATTTTTATTTTTTTAGGCTCATATTCAGTAATCGGGATCTGACGCGAAAGTCCCGCAGCCATCGCAACACCCTGTGCACGCCCTAACTTCAACATCGACTGCACGTTTTTGCCAAAAAACGGGGCTTCAATCGCAATTTCATCGGGATGATAGGTATCAATCAATTCAACCGTACGTTCAAAAATACGTTTCAGTTTTAAATAATGATCGCTCATCTTTGAAAGGTTCAATTCGTTGAGCTGTAAAAACTTCATTTTATTTTTCTCTACTTTTATCAAACCAAAGCCCATAATGGTGGTTCCGGGGTCAATTCCTAATATGATGCGTTCTTTTGCCAATGTTTATTATTCGTTAATTCAAGTCGGTTACTAAAAAAAGATTTTCTTTGCAGTATGAAATTTTTGTCTCCCAAAATTAAGCAATTCTTGTTACTTCTGTTGAAATTAACAGTAGTGAGTTTGGCATTTTATTTCATTAAAAGCCAATTGGCAGAAAAAACATTGGACTGGAACATTATTTCAAAAGCTTTGCAAAAACCAAATGCTGTTTTTTATGTAGCGGTATTGTTAATTTTAACGTTTCTAAACCGGTTTATTGAAATACTGAAATGGAAGAATCTGGCACAGATTGCAGCACCTATAAGCATTTGGGAAAGTACCAAACAGGTGTTGATTGGCATTACTTTTGGAATTGTCACTCCTAATGGAATTGGAGAATATGCCGGAAAAGCGTGGTTTTATCCAAAAAAAGATGCCGGCAAGATTGTTTTTCTCAATGCCGTTTGCAACGGTATTCAGGTAATCTATGCACTAACGTTTGGTTTGATTGGTACATTATATATCAATACGTTACATCCATTTATTCCAGGCACTTATATTTATTTGATTTTTGCCGGATTGATTTTGGCTGTTGTGCTTTTATTTTCTGTCAAAAACATCCGTATCAAAGGATATTCTTTACAAGCTCTTTTCAATTATTTAGGAGTAATCAAAACGTCTATTCACAGAAGAAACATTCTCTTAGCATTTTTGCGCTATCTGGTTCTTATCCATCAATACTATTTACTCTATACTTTTTTTGAGGTAGAAATTCCGTACATAATCTTGTTAAGTGTAGTAGCAAGCGTTTATTTGCTTGCGTCTTCATTGCCCAATTTTCAGGCGGTTGATTTTGCGTTAAAAGGCAGTGTCGCTATTTATCTTTTCGGACTTTTTGGTGTGGATAGCTGGGTGGTCACACTGGTTGCAGCCTTAATATGGTTGTTGAATTTAGTCATCCCTATATCCATCGGAAGCGTCTTTTTACTTATTTTTAATCCGAAGAAAAAGAGTACAAATCCAGCCTGATTTACTTTATTTTTACCTGAAGCTGAAACTGTGTAGCTACCGGAACTCCCCGTTTTGTTGCTGGTTGCACTTTAGAAAAATCCATTTGATGGGCATTCATAATACTATCGAGCATTTTTTTGGGGATCAGTTTTTCATTGACTTCTTCCGTTTTAAAATCCAGATTGCTTTTTGCCGACACAGTTACCAGAAACTGCACCGAATCAATCGTGGAGATTTTTACAATCGAATCATTTTTCAGCAACTCATAAACCTCAGTATGCAATTTCTGAAAAAAACAGGCTTTGTTTTCTTCGGCATCTGTAATACTGTCGCACGAATCGTAAGAAGGATATTGATCTACCTTGCTCCAATCAATTGTATGAAGTTCTCTGCGCAGCAATTCCTGTGCATTGGGAACCTCTTTTGGTGCAAAATTGCAGGCAGTGGTCAACATTAAAAGAAAAACAAACAACCAATAATTTTTCATAAGAAAATTTAATCGTAATTTTAAATGACAAAAATACAAAAAATAACTATGGAATATTTGATCCTGATTATAAGTTTATTATTCATTTTTGGGGGAATCATCGGAAGTATTCTTCCTGCTTTGCCCGGACCTCCGCTCAGCTGGATCGGATTGTTGATTTTATACACCGCTCCCGGTATGGATTTTGACTACTGGATTTTGGGCGTTACGTTTGTGATTACACTTATTATCACGATATTGGACTATGTGATTCCTGCACAGGGAACCAAGCGTTTTGGTGGTAGTAAGTACGGCATCTGGGGAAC
>DATGMY010000159.1:0-3243 GCA_035307005.1 Flavobacterium sp.
CATCCAAAAAGCAATCAACAATAAGTAGCTGATGATTTCTACAACCCAATCGCTTTTACTGAGTTTTATTTTTATTTTCGGGTGTTTACTCATTTTTCTTAATAGCTTTTTCTACAATTAAAAAAAGAAAAGGCAACGAAACAAGGATAATCCCCATTGCCAAAATACTTTCCTGTGATTCACTCAAAGTAAAAAGCATTTTTAAAGGCGAAAGAACGATATAACCAACTCCAAAAAGAATCAGCATTTTTGAGCTGTAAAGTTGTGAAAAATCCCAATTCTTTTGGTTTTTCATAGAGCGTGCTGTCCGGTAGCCATAGAAATAATTTATTTTTTTGGGAGTGAAAATGATCATCAACAACCCGGCAAGAATAAATATTGCTCCACAAAGCAGAAGAGGTTGAAAGAAGTTGTCTAAATTCATCATTTGTTAACTTTTTAATTGTTGAATCACTTTTTCCAATTCCTCCGGTTTTTGAGTACCTACAATAAACGTTTTGCCGTTTTTGAGTTTCACAAACAAACCTTTGTTGCCTTTGATGTTGTACACCGTTCCGTATTTCATTGTCAACCGAATGCCGTAACCACCGACAAATCCGTAGTTGATTACTTTGTAAGATTCAATATCTTTCCAGGGAATCGTACGTTTTACAAACGGAACAAACCGGAACGAAAGTGTTTCACGATTGATTTCTGTTTTTAACTGCATCACGTAAAACAACAGGATAAATACCAATGGAATGATCAAAGAAAGAATTACAGACGTATCGCTCATTGGGTGGTCGCCTACGGGATTTCCTAAAATGATTTGCTGAAAAAAGATGACAAACGGTACACCGCAGGCAAAAATGACGATGAGCCAAAACCACCATTGGGTAAAACGTTGTGATTCTGTGAATAATGGTTTCATACTATTTTACTTTTTCATTAAGCCATTGTACAATGTCTCCTAAAACTTTAGGCTCTATCGTAGTCTCAATCGTTCCGTATTCGTCAGGTAATCCTGTTGTTGCCGCTTGAAACAAATGGTTCAAGCCTTCGTAAGAAATGATTTTTAAATTTCCTTTCATTCCTAAGCCTTTAGAGATTCCGGCTAAATTCTCCACACTCGTAACTTGTAAATCTTTTGTTCCGTTTATTGCCAAAACATGACAATTGATTTTTGGTAGATAATCCTGTGGATCGAACAATAGTAGTTGACGATAATGTTCTGTGTACAAATTTTTAGCTGTTCTGTTTAATTCTTCTTCTGTTGAATTTTTATAATGAATAGTAGTTTTAAGATATTCTTTTAATTCCTCGTCAGCCTTTTCTTTTGTATCATTTCGCATAATGATTTCATAAGTTGTTTCGTTTAGTTTTTTATTCAGCATACGAGTAAATTCAGGGATTTCCATTGCTTTTGAAAATGCATCGTTTTGAAGCACCATTAACTCACTTCCTTTAATTCCGGGCGAAGCCATCAGAATAATAAAGTTTAAAGAACTGTCTTGGGAAGCAATGATTTGAGCAACTTCTCCACCTTCGCTGTGTCCTAAGATACCTACTTTTTTTGTATTGATTTCTTTTCGGTTTTTTAAATAATTGATTGCAGCTTTGGTATCGTTTGCAAAATCAAAAACAGTTGCCGAAGCAAAATCGCCTTCTGATGATGCAACGCCTCTTTTATCATATCTTAAAACAGCATATCCGTTTTTAGTTAAATGATCTGCAAGAACCAAAAAAGGTTTGTGTCCAAAAAGCTCTTCATTTCGGTCGTTTGGTCCACTTCCGGCAACCAAAACAACCACAGGGAATTTTTCGTTTCCGTTGGGGATAGTCAATGTTCCGGCTAATTTTATGCCCGCTTCTTTGTTTTCAAAAGTTATATCTTCGGTTTTGTAACTAAACGGTGGTTGAGGCTCCTGCGGGCGGTTGCGTTTAAATTCACCTTTTGTTAAGTTTAAAGTAAACGATTGACCACCTTGCTTAAAAGTTCCGTTAATCGCATTTTCATTAATCAGTGTACCCTCGTAGGTCATCATCATTTGCGGATGTGCGAGATGGAGGGTGTTGTTTTCAAAACGGATTTCAGGCATTTCTATATCAAATGCACCTTGATCCGGACTGTCAAATGTTGCTTTTAATTCATTGCCTTCTTTTGTAATGTGAACAACAAAAGGCAATTCATTTGACGGAATTTCAATGTTTCCGTTCCACGTTCCTTCAATTTGTGCAAAAGAAGAAAAACTGAATAATAAACTGATAAATAGGATAATAGTTTTCATGAAAAATTGATTTAAATGAGGTTAAGGATTACTGGTGAAAGTATGATTCCGGTTAATAAAATAATTATGAATATTACGTAATCTGATGTTTTTTTTGCATTTGTTATTGTTTTAAAACTTCTGTAAATAACCAATATCAAAAAGATAATAATTAAAATATTTAAAGCAGAAGTTGTCAAGGAAATAAAATAATCCGACGGAGAAGAAGGGGTAGGTATATTTATTGAACCATCTTCTTTTTTTATGGGCATATTTTGGCTGAGTACCCCCGTACAATTAAATAAAGTAACAATATAAAAAGGAATCCTGATATATAAACCCAGATTAAGACAATCAATGAAGCGTGTTTTTTTGTTGATTATTTTACCTGATATGAAGAAAACCGCAGTTAATAATAATACACAAACAATATTTTCAATAATTGTTTCATAAACATTTACTTTCGATTTGAATAAAACCTGAATAATGCTACTAAACCAAGCCCTCATCAAAACAGCAACAATCGTTCCTGCAACAAAAATGATGAGGTTGGTTATCAATAACTTTTTATCGTCAAAAAATTCAATGGGGTTTAATAGTTTTTTCATACAATCAAATATCTAAGTCTTTAATGTGTTGAATCATATCATCTAACTGGTTGCGAACGGTGGGGTAGCTTATGCCCAATTGTGAAGCCATTTCCTTTAAACTGCCGCTCGACAAAAAGAATTTTAAAATAAATTCCTGTTCTTTGGGCGAAAGCTTTAAAAATACCGGAAGCGGATAATTTCCCTGAACCGTTGTACTGCAATGTTCGCACGTCAATTGCGATACACTCAACAATTGTTCGCAACTGGGACATTGGGTGGGTAATTTCGCTTTCATTTTTGAATAAAATTAAACTGTTTATTAACTTTGTTAATGCAAATATAAATAAAATTTATTTTAAGTGACAAAAAAATTAGATAATTAGCTAATGAGAAAATTAGCGAATGTG
>DATGMY010000160.1:0-5707 GCA_035307005.1 Flavobacterium sp.
TAACCATTCTCGTCATTTTGTTCACAGAACCTGTAAGACCAAATGATACGTTGCTGCCAATATAACGCGACACATTCAATACCGAGGCGGATGGTAGAATACTCCAGTTATCTGTCTGGAAATATTGACCAAACCGGTCTGCAAAGTCTGTTGCAACACTCGAACGACCACCATCAAGAGCGTTAACTCCCACGGTAATAGCCCACGGTTGATCAGCATTCTGCGCTTGTGAAGCTGTACCCGCTAATAACAAAGCAGCCAAAAATACTTTTAATTGTTTCATAACTATTCAATTTTCTACTTACGTAATATTTCGACAAAAATAAATTCTTTAGACGAATATACAAAATATTTCGGCTAAACATTTAACATTTTCCTAAGTTTTTTTAAATAATCTCTAATTCTTTCCCTACTTCGATAAAGGCATTGATGGCTTTATCTAAATGTTCCTGTGTGTGAGCAGCCGAAAGCTGAACGCGAATACGAGCTTTTTCTTTCGGGACTACCGGGAAAAAGAACCCGATAACGTAAATACCTTTTTCCAAAAGTTTATCTGCCATTATCTGTGATAGTTTCGCATCGTAAAGCATTACAGGAACAATCGCTGAATCGCCATCAATGATATCAAACCCTGCTTCTTTCATTCCTTTTTTGAAGTAATTGGTATTCCATTCCAACTGATCTCTCAGCTTGGTATCTCTTTTTAATAATTCAAAAACTTTTAATGAAGCCCCTACAATTACAGGCGAAAGAGAGTTTGAGAATAAATACGGGCGCGAACGCTGACGCAAAATTTCGATGATTTCTTTTTTAGCCGTGGTATAACCGCCCATTGCGCCACCTAATGCTTTTCCTAATGTTCCGGTAATGATGTCCACACGCCCCATTACGTTTTTAGCTTCCAGTGTACCTTTCCCTGAAGCTCCGATGAATCCGGCAGCGTGGCATTCGTCCACCATAACCATAGCATCATACTTTTCTGCCAGATCGCAGATTTTGTCTAAAGGAGCTAATAATCCGTCCATTGAAAACACCCCGTCTGTTACAATCAGTTTAAAACGACGACCATCGGCAACGGCTTGTTTCAGTTGTACTTCAAGATCCTCCATATTGTTATTTTCATAACGGTAGCGCGCTGCTTTACACAGACGAACACCATCAATAATTGATGCGTGGTTCAAACTGTCGGAAATAATACAGTCTTCAGCCCCTAACAGCGGTTCAAAAACACCTCCGTTGGCATCAAAAGCCGCAGCATATAATATGGTATCTTCGGTTCCGTAAAAATCGGCAATTTCTTGTTCTAACTGTTTGTGAATATCTTGTGTCCCACAGATGAAACGCACCGAAGACATTCCGAATCCATGTGAATCCAAAGCATCTTTAGCCGCCTGAACCACCTCTGGATGCGATGATAATCCTAAATAGTTGTTGGCGCAGAAATTCAATACTTTTTGTCCCGTATCAATGGTAATTTCTGCTCCTTGCGGTGAAGTTATGATACGTTCTTTTTTGTACAAACCGTTTTCCTCAATCTCTTTTAGTTCGGTCTGTAAGTGTTCTTTAATGTTTCCGTACATAATTTTATTAATGTGTTTTTGTTCTTTTACAGTATTTCTACAAATATATCAATTTTAAATCATCCTGAATATATAACAAGACCTTTTTTACCACTTCACAGCCCATTTCTTCTAATGCGAAAGCATATTCATAAACCTGTTGACGGTGTTTTTGGTGTTCTTCGCCGGTTTTATAATCAATAATATATGCTTTTGTCCCGTTAATCGCTACACGATCAGGTTTTATGTTCTTAAAATCCCTGTGCAAGATCGGGCGTTCTGTGTAAATTAAAAAACCGGGATGAAAAAAATCTGACAACTCTTTATGAGATACGATTTCGTGGAGTTTTGCGGTCATTTCCGGTTGTTCATTTACAGTAATCAACCCTTTAACAACTGCGCGAAGGACTACGGTTTCAATATCTTCTTTTCTTATAATTTGCGACAGTAATTCGTGAATAACATTGCCTTTCTCAATCGCTTTTTGCTGTTTGGTGTTCCACATCAAAGCTTCCCGGCGTGCAATTTTTATCACAGAGGAATCAATCGGTTTTTCGACACTTTTTATTGCTACCGGTTTTTCAGGAAGCTGTGAGTTTTTTACCGACACTCTTTCAGGTTTGCCAAAATTGTAATGTAAATTATCGTCCTTAAAATTGCCCAAAGATTCCAGATATTTCACGAAAAATGAAGAAAGCGTATTGGGCAAATTTCCTGTTTTACTGCGTTTGTAATTGCTGATGATATACAATTGTTCTTCTGCACGGGTTAAAGCAACATATAATACATTAAGGTTATCCAGTAATTCTTCCTGCTTTTTCTGGTCGTGCAAACGCTGGGCAGTTTCGCCGTACATTTTTACATCGTTTTTTAAATCAACCAGTGCTTTGGGAATTTGCCAGTCTTCATTGGTTTCCAGATCAATCCATATTTTGTCTCTCGATTTGGAAAAGTCTTCATCTGCAAAAGGATAAATAACCACCGGAAACTCCAACCCTTTAGATTTGTGAATGGTCATCAACCGCACGGCATCTTCATTTTCGGGTGATGGAATACTCAGTCTGTGATAATTTTGTTCCCAGTAATTGAGAAAATCGGCAATGGTTGATTGATTTTTAACCGTACGCTCCAACACCAAATCCAGGAAATATTGGACATAAGCTTCGGTTTTCTTTGCAGGAAGAAAAGCAGTAACTAATAATTCAACAGCCACATACAGATTATTTTTACGAAGATTTGTAAAGTCTATCCCGACACCTAAATCCTTTAAATAATTTTGAAAACCGGTTTCATTATCCATTTCCATACCTTTCACAATAACATCGTGAACCGGAATATTTTGAACGAAATATTTTCCTACATAATACAGAATCATCACTTTTGCTTCCTTGTCCTGATTGTTTTTGAGAAAACGTAGCAAGTTCAAAAGCAGTTGTACCTCAGCGGCATTGTTAATCAACAAAGTTTCAGATGATAAAATCCGTATGCCGTGTTTCGTCAAATGATTGGCTACTTTTACTCCGTCTTTGCTTTTGCGTGTCAACACTACAATATCGCCAAGACTGAATCCTTGTTTTAGAACCTTTTCTATGGTTTTTAGAACCTTATTTAGGTATAAATCGTCTTTGGTTGCTGTTTCATCGTCGAGCAGATTTTCATCGATAAACGAAATTTCCACATAGCCGCCTTTTTTGGAATTGGTATTTTGATGCGAATAATTTTGATACAACGAATGGTAATCAGCATTTTCAAACTCGTTGGACAAAAACTTAAAAATCCCGTTGTTGAATTCAATGACTTCCGAAAAACTCCGGTAATTGGTATCCAGACTTATTGTGGATTTGGACGGATTTGAAAACGGATTCATTCCTGCGCTTAATTCCATAAACTGTTCGGCCTTTCCGCCCCGCCAGCGGTAAATAGCCTGTTTTGGATCACCTACAATCATCAGTGAACCTTGTTTTCCAAAATCATCCTCGCCCGAAAGTGCATTGTCGATCAATGGCACCAAGTTTTGCCATTGCATTTCGGATGTGTCTTGAAATTCATCGATAAAGAAATGACGGTATTTTTCGCCCAAACGTTCATATATAAAAGGTGCAGGTTGATTTTTGAGCTCTTCGTAAATAATGTTATTAAACTGTGAGATCGACAAAATTTGCTGTTCGTTTTGAATGCGTTCGATTTCCTGACTGATGGAATTAAGCAATGACAAAGGAACCAGATTTTTCAAAAAAGCTTCGTAAAAATATTTGGTTCCGAACAATCGGTAAATCCTTTTCAAGACACTCAGCAAATCAGGGACCAACGCTTCGATCAACTCTTTGTCTTTGGCAGTTTTGTTGATTTTTACATCTTCGGGTTCGTAATACTTTTTATTGGAATTATTAAAATTCCGATCGACGATTCCCTGTAAATGCTTTGGAAAATAGTTCCCGCTGAACGACTTCAGTTCCACTCCTTTTTGCGCTAATAATTCCAGATTTTGTTTTGCTAATCTCACTGTTTCGTCTTCCAAAGAGCTGATTTGCTTTTGCAGTTGCTTTTGCAGATTTACAAACGTTTGTATTTCTACGTCTTTAAACGCTTCGAGTTCTTTTTTGTTGTTTTCGTTCAACAACAACCGTCCGATCTCCATCAATTCACGGCTAATATCCCAGCTTTTGTCTTCATCGGCTTTTCCAAGAGAAAATGCTACTAAAAGTGCGGTCAGTTCTTCATCAACTCCGGCTTTTGCAATCAGTGCTTCTACGGCTTCCTGAAGCAAAGCTTCGGTGTCGAGCGAAACTTCAAAATGAAACGGGAGATCCAGATCAAAAGCAAAAGACCGAATGACTTTGTGTGTAAATTTGTCAATGGTAGAAATATCAAATCCCGCATAATTATGAATAATGTTCTTTAAAATCTTTTTGGATTTTTCGCGAATATACGCCTCGTTGAAATTCGTTTCCTGAACAATTTGTTCTAAAAGCCGGTATTCTTTCTCGGGAATTTCGTTCAATGTAAACGCATAAATACAGGAAATAATCCGGGATTTCATTTCATTGACGGCTTTATTGGTAAAAGTAATCGCCAAAACATGGCGATAAGCATCGTCTTTGCCTGAATAACTCAAAAGTATTTTCAGGTATTCTTTGACCAACGTATGTGTTTTTCCCGCTCCGGCAGAAGCGTTATAAATAGTAAAGGCTGTTTTTTCCAAAATAACTGATCTTATTTTCGGTACAAGATATAAAATCTATTTTGCCACAGATGCACAGATAAACGATTTTATCTCGCAACAATAAATATAACTCAAATGAATGTTTTTATATTTCTTCTGAAATTAATTCGAGATCTTCTTAAATGTCCTCTTGTGTAATAAACCTGTGGTCTGTGAATTTTATCGTGTACTTTACAAATTGTTAATAAAGTTTTAGGAGTCAATAATTTTTATCCTATTCCTATTTTACGTAAATTTGGAATAAAAATAATACTAATCTTTAAAATATTTATAGTTATGGCTTTCGAATTACCGAAATTACCCTACGCTTTTGACGCTTTAGAGCCTCATATCGATGCAAGAACCATGGAAATTCACTACACAAAACACCATCAGGCATACACCACAAACTTAAATGCTGCGATTGAAGGAACAGATTTGGCAGGAAAATCTATTGAAGATATTTTACAAAACCTGAATTTGGACAACAAAGCGGTTCGCAACAACGGCGGTGGTTTTTACAACCACAATTTATTTTGGGAGATTTTAGGACCAAACGGCGGCGGTACACCTACAGGTGAATTAGCTACTGCAATTAACGAAGCTTTTGGAAGTTTTGAAGCTTTTAAAGATGCTTTTTCTAAAGCGGCTGCAACACAGTTTGGATCCGGATGGGCTTGGTTGTGTGTAAAAAATGGTAAATTAGAAGTTTGCGCTACTGCAAATCAAGACAATCCGTTGATGCCGGGAATCGGTTGTGAAGGAACACCCATTTTAGGTTTAGACGTTTGGGAACACGCCTATTACTTAAACTACCAAAACCGCAGACCGGATTATATCAACGCTTTTTTCAGTGTGATTAATTGGGATGCTGTGGCAAAAAGATATGCTGAAGCTAAATAAGCAAGCATATTTTTTAAACAAAACAGAAAATCGCTCTTTTAAA
>DATGMY010000161.1:0-12910 GCA_035307005.1 Flavobacterium sp.
TAAGTTTATTTCATTTAATATATCAATAACAGCTTTGGTAGTGGTTGCCTCGTTTCCGTGCATTTGCGACCACAACAATATTTTGAAACTTCCGGTTCCAAAATCCAAACGATAAATGGGTTGTCTTAATACACTTTTTCCGGCTTCTGTTACACGAAAAATTTTATCGTTTAAGGTATTTAAAAAAGGTTTTAAATGTTGATTGGAAATATATCTTTTGGAAATATTCTGTACACGATGATTGTTAAAAGCGGGCATTCTATTCTTATTTTTTTCAAATGTACAACCTTGATTAAAAATAGCGAAGTTTTATTTATGTCATTTTTTGTAAAGCTTCTAAAGGTAGTATTTTGAATCATTTCCTTGTTTACATTTGTAAATTTACAAATGTAAACATTGATTGATAATTAAAAACAACTTATTGTAATTAATTCAAATCCATTTTGTTACTGAAACTTAATTAAACTAAAGCTTTATATTAATTAAATCGTTTACAAAAGTAAAATAAACCTTGTTTACAAATGTAAAATAGTATAATTTTGTCTTTATTAAGTTTACTTCTATGAAATTTTCTGAACAGTTACAACAAATAATGGTACACTTTGGATGCTCTACTACCGAATTGGCTGACAAAATTTCGGTACCCAAAGCAACCATCTCCCATCTGATTTCGGAGCGAAACAAACCGAGTTTAGAATTTATTATGAAGCTTCATACCCGATTCCCTTCCCTTAATTTGGAATGGTTGATTTATGGAAAAGAACCTTTTTTAGTTACCGATCAATCTGCATCAAAAGAGTCTTTTCAACCACTTCCCTCTTTTGATGATGAAGACGAAAAAATAATTGAACAGCAACACACAGAGAAAATAACTGAACCACCATTTGTTGTTCCCTCTGAAAATAATCCGGAAAAAAATGTGCCAATCGCAGAAAACAACTTATCTTCCGCTGTGGAAACTTCTGCAACCATAGAAAGTATCGTGGTTTTTTACAGCGACGGAAGTTTTAAACGATATACACAACAATGAACTGGTTTAAAAAATACGGAAGTTATTTAAGCGTTATCAATGAAAAAAAATACCATTCGGCTTACAACGGCAGTCTGGAAATCAATTGGGTCAACGGAAAAAGAGTTTTAGATACCGAAAACACCAACTATTCGTACGGGAATTTAGGAAAAGTGCTTCATAAAGCGTTGAAACACACCAAAAGCGATTTTAATAATAAAAATGCCGAATTGCTTATTTTAGGCTTGGGCGGCGGCGATGTTGTCCAGCAGCTTCAGAAAGATTTTAAATCAAAAGCAAAAATTACTGCCGTTGAAATTGATCCGGTAATGGTTGAAATCGCAATAAACGAATTTAATATCTTACCGGACAGCCGTTTAGAACTTATCAACGAAGACGCCGAAAAATTTCTGAAATACACTAAAAAGTCATTTGACCTCATCATTGTAGATCTGTTTTACGATGTATCCATTCCCGAATTTGTGTTTCAGAAAACATTTATCAAGGATATTTTTAACGCTTTAACATCAAACGGAACTGTTATTTTTAATACTTTTATATTAGAAGACGGTCACGAAATCAGAAACAATCAGTTCATCGAACAACTGCATACGAAATTCGACCTTCAATCGTTTAAAAATATATACGGTCATAATCATTTAATTGTTGCTCAAAAAAAATCATGAAAAAACTCCTTTTTTTAATCTCTGTTTTATTTGTAAACTCTGTTGCCAATGCACAATATACCAAAGAAATCAACACCAACAGACCAAGTTCGTCTATGGGTGCCTACAGTGTGAGCAAAGGAATTTTTCAATTAGAAGGCGGCTATACCTATCAAAACGATCGGTTTCATACCGAACATATTAACACGCAAAGCAATTTTCAGGTTCAGGCACGTTATGGCGAAATGGCTGAACAATTGGAATTTGTTGCCGATCTGCAGTTTTCAAGTTATGAGCAACAATATAACAACGCGACCTTTTCCGATGCAGGTTTCAGGCAAATGAACTTTGGAGTAAAATATTTAATTTATGATCATTATAAATATTATGTGGAAAAACGCAATGTGTATAGCTGGAAAGCCAATCAACGGTTTAAATGGGGACGATTGATTCCTGCTGTGGCATTGTATGGAGGGGTGCAATTCAACACTAAAAATCAGATTTATTATCCCGAATTGCCCGAAACCGGATTAAAAACAATGATCATCGCACAACAACACTGGAGCCAGCGTTTTAGTATTACTTACAATTTTATTGGCGAAAATATTACGGATGAAAATTTCAGAAGTTTGAGTTATATCGTAACGGCTTCTCTGGGTTTAAGCCCACGGTGGAGCATTTTTGGAGAACATTCAGGGATTTTTGACCGAAAATACAAAACACTGACCATTCCTTTTAAAGACGAGGCTGCCGTAAAAGGTGGTTTTACTTACAAAATAACTCCGGATCTTCAAATAGATGCCTTTGCCGGAACAAATATTGACAATACACCACGTAAAATTCAGGCAGGAATCGGGTTGTCGTGGCGCAACCTGAAAAAGTTTCAATTTAAAGACCCGATGGAGTTTTAGATGGATGTATTCTTTAACAAGGAGCTTTCAATGTCCTTGTTTTTAAAATTATAGAGGTCATCAGATAATTACCTATTTTTAAACTTTGTAAAACCCTTTAACACAACGTTTGCTATTCCGTAGGAATCTCTTATCAGTGCCGGTAAAGATGCTTACAGCATGACAAACATAATGTTAATTTTAGAACACTATTGATTTACAGCGTTGTTTCAATATATATGTATGAATTTAAGTAATGACCTCTATAAAATTATACTCCATAAAATTATTAGTCTGCCAACAGCTTGGCTTTATATTCGCTGATGCGTTTTACAATTTCTTCTTCGGGTTGCGGATAATGAATATCTGTATATTCTTTCAGGGTTTTATAAATAATGGTAGCCACAATCAATCTGCTTACATCCTTGTCATCACTGGGAACAATATACCATTTACCTTTGGAATGACTGGTGTTTTTTAACACTTTTTCATAACAGAACTGATAGTTGTCCCACAAATCGCGTTCTTTTAAATCCCCCGGAGAAAATTTCCAACGATGTTTGGGTTTTTCAATTCGTTTTAGCAAACGAGTTTTTTGCTCGTCTTTACTCAGGTGCAAAAAGAATTTCAAAACAATCATTCCGTTTTCGTTCCAGTGCTTTTCAAACTGAACCATCCGTTCCATCCGGTTGTTCCAAAATTCATCCGTCAATTGTTCCGGATCGATATGCGGATTACGTTCATTATCCAAATAATACGGATGCACCCGGGTAACCAAAACATTTTCATAATGTGTCCGGTTAAATACGGTAAACTTTCCTTTTTCGGGTAATCTGGTATAATGCCGCCACATATAATCGTGTTGCAACTCTTTGTAAGACGGTGTTTTAAAACTTTCCACCACTACTCCACGAGCGTTAAATCCTTTAAAGACTTCACGAATCATACTGTCTTTTCCGGCAGTGTCCATACCCTGAATGCAAATCAACACAGAATATTGATCATGTGCATACATCATATCCTGAATTTTACTGATTTTCTTCCGTATTTTTTTAAGTTCTGCCTTTACCATTGAGGTGTCCATACCGGTTTCGTAAGTGGTTGGTATTTCCTTTAGGTTAAATTTCTCCGGCACTTCAAAATAATTTCGTTTCATCTGATTCTTTTTTCCTAATTTAGTCAAAAATCCTTAACTATGAAAAAATTTTTGCTTTCTTCCTGGCTCAAAATTATGGGAATTGCCGCCGCATCGGGCATTGGATATGAAAACAACGAACTGATTTTGGTTTCAGATACCGGAAACGCATTATATCATTATTTTATTGAAAACGATTCTTTGGCACAATATAGTTTAGACGATCATCCCATCAATCACCAAATGCCAAAAAAAGAAAAATACGATTTAGAGGCTCTTACCATTGTTGATAATACGTGGTATGCTTTTGGCTCCGGATCAAAACCCAACCGAAACACAGCTTATCAGTTTAATAAGTTTTCAAAATATTCTACGCCCATTGATTTAAACGATTTATACAGTGAAATGAAATCTTTTGCAGAACTTTCAGACAAAGATTTCAACATTGAAGCCGCGCTGCAATACAACGACGACTGGTATTTTCTGAATCGTGGAAATGGACCGGAAAACGCCAACTATCTCTTTGTGGTTCAGGGAAAAAACCTGACAGATGAATTTAATATGTACTTTTTTGAATTTGACCTTCCACCGATTAATGGAACACAATCCGGATTTTCTGCCGCTGCCGTTCAAAACAACACGTTGTTTTTTGTGGCAACTGCCGAAGACGAGGTTTCAACTTATGAAGACGGAGCAATCAAAGGAAGTATGTTAGGTGCGATTGATTTAAAGAAAATGAAACTTCTTTTTACTGAGAAGATCAGTGACCACAACAAGTTTGAAGGAATTGCCATTTTGGAACAAAACAGAAAAAACATCACGTTTGCTCTTTGTGAAGATGCTGATGAAGCAACAAACAATGAAGCAATCATTTATAAATTAGATGTAACCCTGAAATCACGGATAAAATAATGAGGCAAAAACGCTCTGGTATTGAAAGTATTAAATCAATTACCTGACTGATTATATGTATTTTAAACTTTGATTGTCTGGTATTCTAATAAAAAAGCTGTCTTTTCAGATAGCTTTTTTTTATTTTCTCAAATGAGTTATAAAATAATCCGCTATTTTGGCATTGAGATGCACACGGTCTTTGCCCAAAACATTGTGTTCGTGGGTTGGATACAGGAAATAATCTACCTGTTTTCCGGCTTTGATACACGCTTCAATAAATTCCATACTGTGTTGCTGAACTACCACCGGATCCTGTGCGCCGTGGATCATTAACAGTCTTCCCTGCAATTGATCTGCCTGGTTTAAAAGCGACGTTTTTTCGTATCCTTCCGGATTTTCTTCCGGTGTATCCATATAACGTTCGCCATACATCACTTCATACCATTTCCAGTCGATTACCGGACCACCGGCAACACCAACTTTAAAAGTTTCGGGATGATTCAACATCAAACTTGTTGTCATAAAACCACCAAATGACCAGCCATATACCCCGATTCTGTCAGCATCTACGAATTTTTTAGATTTTAAAAATTCTACGCCTTTCATCTGATCTTCCATTTCGTTTTGTCCCAGATTACGGTGAATAACGTGCTCAAAATCTTTTCCGCGATTATCGCTCCCTCGATTGTCCAAAGTAAACACCACAAATCCCTGTTGCGCCATATAATAATCAAATCCACCGGCTCCGCCGCCAAAACGATTGGTAACCAACTGTGCGTGCGGACCTCCGTAAACGTAAATCATTACCGGATATTTTTCGTTTTCGTTGAAATCTACCGGATAAATCAAACGTCCGTTGAGCATCGTTGCCCCATCGGCTGCCTGTACAGTAACCATTTCTACTTTTGGTATTGCAACTTTCCCTTCATAAGGATTGGGAGCATTTAAAATTTCAACCGATTTATTTCCGTTGATTTCTTTTAAGGAAACATTATTTGGCGTATCAAAATTACTGTATTGAGAATAATACCAGGTTTTAGCCGGATTTATTTCCACAGAAAAAGTTCCCGAACCATTGGTTACCGGTACTGTTTTCCCTGATTTTAAATCCACTTTATACAACCATTTGTCCATTCCACGATTGGCAGTTCCGGTATAATAAACCTCTTTTGAAGACACTTCTACAAAACTTTTGAAAACCACATCGTTATACACATAACTGTTTAACTGTTTTCCGTTGGTGTTGTAACGATACATTTGACGGTAACCGTCTTTGTCGGAAATATAAATAAATTCATTATCGTTGATAAACTTCAATGATGTAGAAGGTTCTACATACGTACTGCTTTTTTCTTCAAAAAGTTGTCGGTCAAATTTTCCTGTTTGGGCGTTGTAACGCTGCAGTTTTAAATGGTCTTGTCCGCGGTTGAGCACTCCCGTATAAACAAACGTACTGTTGGGCGACCAGGTAGGCATCGTCAAAAACTGTTCTTTATCACCTTCAATATCCAGTCGGATGGTTTTCTTTGTTTCAATATCATAAATATGAAGGGAAACTTCTTCCGATTTCATTCCAGCCATTGGATATTTAAACGGATTGTTTTCGGCAATGCGGGAAGAAAAATCGGTTAAAGGATAATCTGCCACCATACGTTCATCCTTTTTATAAAAAAGAATCTTTTTGCTGTCGGGGCTGATCCAAAATCCACGATCAATTCCAAATTCCTGACGATGGGTATTGCTGCTTCCATTGACAATTCCTTCGGGATCGTTGGTAATCTTTTGTGTAGTGCCATGATCAAATGAAAGGACAATGTTGTTTTTATCGAGCCAAACGACATATTTTTGGTTTGGAGCAATGACTTCTTCCGAAGCCGTGGCATCAAAAGCAATCCATTTGGTGATTTTCTTCTCCTCGATGTCATACACCACAAAATATTTGGAATCGCTGCCGTTGTAGGTAAAGGAATATTCGTTTTCACTTTCCCAATGATAGTTGAACGGCATCATCGAAAGCTGGATGTCCTTCCCGGACTTTTCCGAAAGTGCCTTTTGAAGTTCTTCCGTAGTTAAAAAGCGATTGTTGGTATCGCCGTTATTTTTCTTTTCGGTCAATGCGTTATAGGGTGCCTCCATATAAGTAACCGCATCATTGGTCCGCCATTTGGCACTGTAAACCATTTGTGTTGCAAATCCTCTTTGAGCGGTCAGGGTAGCTTCTTCTATCGTGAAATTTCGTTGTGCATTTACCAACATTCCCGAAAGAACAAATGCTAATAAAGTTATTCTTTTCATTTTGTAAATTTGTCTGATTGATTAAATAATCTTTTTTAATTGTTGTTCCAAATCGTTTAAATCTTTAAAAAATTCCAGTTCAGGCATTTTGTTTTGAAGTTTCAATTCGGCAATCAACAGTTCAAGTATATGAAGCGGATCTGCCTCTGTTCCTTCCATATCCGCATTAAAATCCAAACCGGCGACCAAACTTTCATTATAAGTCGGAATCAGGTAATCTTCAATAAAAGTCGCCAGGCAAATTGCTTGCGGACGGTATTCTTTCCAATCTTCTGCACAACAATTTTGCGCCATTTTTTTATCAGACCAAAAACAGATTACCCCCACCGGCGAACCATCTTCGTTTTGAAAAAGCAACGACTGCGACATTGCCGCACCCTCTTTGTCTTCAATCACAAAAAGCTCGTTGTTTTGTACAATAGTTTGTATAAATGTATGAATCATATTTCGTGTTTATTCTACAAATGTTCCGTCGCTCATTACTAATTTCCGATCTGCCAATCCCGCCAATTCTTCATTGTGTGTAACAATCACAAAAGTTTGACCTAACGAATCGCGCAGCTTGAAAAACAATTCGTGCAAATTTTCTGCCGTCTGCGTATCTAAATTTCCCGAAGGTTCATCGGCAAAAATCACAGCAGGTTTATTGATTAATGCTCGGGCTACAGCAACTCTTTGCTGTTCTCCACCCGACAATTCCGAAGGAAAATGGTTGTATCTGTGGATAAGACCTAAATAATCCAAAAGTTCTTTGGCTTCTTTTTCAGCCTCTTTCTTATTTTTTCCGGCGATAAAAGCTGGAATGCAAACATTTTCTACTGCCGAAAATTCGGGTAATAATTGATGAAACTGAAAAATAAATCCTAAATTTTTATTTCTAAAAACGGCTTGTTCTTTTTCCTTTAACTTCAAAACATCGGTATCATTGATATACAGGCTCGATTGAGGATTTTTTTCGGGAGTATCCAGCGTTCCCAGAATTTGCAGCAAAGTGGTTTTTCCGGCTCCCGAAGCTCCTACAATAGCAACGATTTCTCCTTTGTTAATCGTGAGAGAAACACCTTTTAAGACTTCTAATGTGCCAAATTTTTTATGTAAATGCAGTGCTTTGATCATAGCATAAAATTTGCAAACGAAATTACTTAAACTTTTGTTTATATAGTAGCATTAATTCTTTTTTGTTGTAATTTTAAACAAAAAACTCCTATCGATTATGATACCACACAATCAGGAAACGGCTATTTTGGCAAACGGATGCTTTTGGTGTACCGAGGCTATTTTTCAAAAACTCAAAGGTGTAGCAGCTGTAACACCGGGATTTATCGGCGGAATCACAGAAAATCCTACCTACAAAGAAGTTTGTACGGGAACAACCGGACACGCCGAAGCTTTACACATCTCTTTTGATCCGCAACAGATTTCTTTCAGACAATTGCTCGAAGTATTTTTTGCCACCCACGACCCTACGTCGCTCAACCGACAAGGAAATGATATAGGAACGCAATACCGAAGCGAAATTTTTTATACCAATCCCGATCAAAAAACACAGGCAGAACGCTTTATCGCTATTCTGAACGACCAAAATTTTTTCGGAAAACCAATTGTTACCCAATTAAGTGCGGCAACAACTTTTTATCCTGCAGAGGATTATCATTTTGATTATTTCAACAATCATCCCGAAAACAGCTACTGTTCGGCTGTGATTGCTCCGAAAGTCGAAAAGTTTGAAAAGTTTTTTGAGGAATATATTCGCAAATAACTGGCACATAATTTGTTTCTCATATACAGAATATTGAAAATAAGATTATGAACGAGATTGTCATAAAATCCGGTCAAAAAACAACAGACCGGTCAAAATACCGGTTGCTGCTGTGGGGATTGTTGTTTGATGCAATGGGAATGTTGTCGTTTAGTATCCCTTTTATCGGAGAGTTTTCCGATTTGGTTTGGGCACCAATTGCAGGTCTGCTGTTAAAATCAATGTATAAAGGAACGGTTGGAAAAGTGGGCGGTATCCTTGTTTTTATTGAAGAAGCCCTGCCCGGAACAGACGTAATTCCAACTTTTACATTAACGTGGATTTATACTTATCTGATTAAAAGAAACAATTGATAAAAAAGCTGTCTTTACAGACAGCTTTTTTGATTTAATCTTCCCGGCTTCCGTCGTCAGCCATACGAACCATTTTGGGGGTTATAAAGTTGACTATAATGTCCGCCTATACCAGATTACAAGTGCGAATAGAAGTACTAAAATCCACAAACTCGGTTCGCTCATTCGTTGAGTGTCTTCACCAGGGTCTAAGGATTTGTTACCCGACAAAACCTGCTCTTGTTTCTTTTTTAACATAGCTTTTTGTGCTTCATTCTCTACCACCAAATAGGATGTTACCGGTGTCATTACTTTTGAAATAAAACTGTATTTTACCAAATTAAGCCATTCCTTGTCTGAGTTTTCAGGATGCAGGATTTGTGAAGTCCATTGTGCCTGCATTATCAAGGCAGATTGCCAATTCTTTTCTTTAATTTCTGTTTCGTTTACATCAAAAACAGCTTTTTTCAAAATGACACTTGGTTGATTGTTGTTTGGTAAATAGGCAATTGAATTGTCCGATAACTTATATTCCAAAACAGTTTCACAAAACATACATTCTCGTTTTATTTCAGGAAGTTCTTTTAATGGGTTCGCTGTTAAAGAATGTTCTCTTAAATTTCCATTCTTATTAAGATTAAAAAATAGGTCATTTTCAGGAAATGCAAATTTAAAGTCTGTAAAATCTTTGTCTAAAACGGCATTTTGAATTCTGTCAGTTACAACCACAATTACAGGGTATGTTTTCGCCTTGTCTTGATAGGCATTGAATAAAGCTGTTCTTATTGCCCTGTCCAAATAAAAACCGCCTTCAAAAGTTTGTGCCTGAAAATGCTGTTTCCAATCATCGGTTGGAGAAAGAGAGCTACCCACATAACTGTTTATTATATTCAACGGATAAGTATTTACGTAGCTGTTTACAAAACTAATTTTAGCATTTTCAGAGAGTGGTTTATTAGCTTCAATAACCAGTTCGATTCTTTTGATAAAATCGGTTGACTTATTATTTTGATCTTTAGAAGCATCAACCAAAAAATGAAAATAGGGTTTCCTTTTAACTGAATTCAATTTTTGTTTTTGCTCAACTGACACGTAAGCGATATTATCTGTTTCAATGTTTTTGTAAACAGTTTCTTCTCGATTTCCTAATTCAACTATATTATTATCAATGGTTAGCTTGATTGGCTCTTTATGTAAGAACTCAATTCCCGTTTTTCTCACTTCATCTTTAGCAAAAGGAAATACTCTGAAAGCAACTTTATTTCCTGTTAAATAATATAGAATTCCAGGGTCACGATTCTCATTTCGGATTTGAGAGAATATCCACATTGCCGATTTTTTCTCTGCTAAAATACCAGGTTCTTTTCTATCTTCAACATATAAATAGTAATCGCTAATCCAACAACCTTCGGGCAAATCAATCGTTGTAGTATATTCTGAAAACCAAGGGTTTTCGCTTTTGTTGGTTATTTCTAAATCAACCCAGCTTTTCCAAGCATTTTGAGCTTTGTCGTAAATACTGTTTGTGGAAATATTACTTATTTCAACATTGTCATTTTGTATGTTTTCAGGTCGTAACTCGAAAGAAGTTTTGCCAAAAAATATTTTTTCAATAGTGTTGATTTTTGAGTCAGACAAAGTAAGATTGTCCATTACTAACCAATTGAAATAGGATGATAAATAAGGAATCCCAGTGCCAAATATTCCACCCCTACTATCTCTGTGATCCTTATGGCTTTTTATAACATTAAGTGTTTTTTGAAGTGAACCCTTGTCAATCTCATATTGTTTTGAGTAATCAGGACTGTATAAATAAGTTAATGTTTGATTTATAACGCTTTTGTCTTTCAGATATGTTGCTGTAATAAATACTGGAATTATCAAAAACCCTAATAATGAAACTCCGATAATAAGTTTTTTTGAAAACAGTGTTCTCAAGTAAGTAAAATCCTTTGAAAGCACGTTGATATGAATAACAAAAAGCAGTAAAGGTGTTAGCATTAAAACCCCTGTTCCCACTACAATTATTGCAATTACTGATAAAGGCAAAAAGGGAAGAAACACCAAAAAGAAATAGAATGTGTAAGCAAATGTTATACTTCTTCCGAGGAATACAAGCAGTCGATATAGTTTGTTTTCAAGGTTGGGTAAGCAAACCAAGATACCATTAACAAGGGCAAGAATATAAAACCAAGTATTATTAAAATCTCCAAAAATTCCCGATTCAATCGAACCAAAATTATTAAATAGGTGTCCGTTATTTACTGATAATCCTAATAATGGAAACACAACAACAATTGGAATTTTCCAAACTAATTGGTATCTCTGCCAAATAGCTGCCTTTTTTGTTGCAAGTATAAAAACGCCCCTGATTAAGAAAAAGAGAAATATTAATGTGGCAACAATCACAAGTATCAATATTGTATGCTCTCCAAATCGTCTATCAAAGGATTGCCACAATGGAAGGATGATTTGAGTAAATAGGTAACCTACTATGGGAATTCCAATCGCAATTAGAAAATTTACCCAAGCCTTGTGTTCCTTATTCTCAGGTGTAAAATGAGAAACTAAAACAAATAAGGAATAGGCAAGTGTTGGCATTAGGAATGTTCCAACATATAAAAAGATGTTGCCCGAAACCATCCATTGAGGGATAGAAAAAGGAAAGATTTCGTCTAAATGATATCCGTAGAGGTAAATAAATGGGATATAGCAAACTAAAGCAGTTAAACCATACCAAACAGAAACCTGTTTCTTCTTTAAAATCAAATAAACCGCATAGACAAAATTCAGTAAACCAAGAATTCCTAACGAAAGGCCAAAAGACTTCCAAAGTTGGATACTGTTTTCTTCCAATAAGGTTTTAATAATATTGAACTGACCGGAAAAGAGAAAATACAACACGACTATCGGTAGTGTGTTTATGATAAAAAGCCATTTCGGGTTAAGCAAATTTCGCATTGTATCGTTTATGAGTTAATAATTTTTCAATTAGTACGTATGTCAAAATTAAAAATGACATATTAGTAATTATTCCGATAGCTTCGTGTATAATATGCTGTTGGTTCAGAAGAATGTTTTTTGTCTGATTTCGCACAACGATAGAAGCAAAAATTCGTGATGTATTTACAAATATGGTCAACAGATAAGCACCAAGTAAAACAATTTTAATAGACAGTAATTTGTGTAAAGGTTTGTCAATGTTTTTTATTGTCGAATAAGTAAACACAAGAAAACTCAGCATCCAAAAGTTGAAACCCGAACAAGATTTATCAATAATGATATTAAGAGTTTGGTGATAATATCCACTGTCTGAAAGATAAACAGATTGTGAACCTGTCAAAAGCCCAATGAATTTATCGGTCGGTTTGAGCAGAAAAATTAAATCCTTATTATCAGCAAGAGTAAAACCAAATTTCAGCAAGATGAAAAGTCCAACTGATAACAAATAATATGGTATGTTCTTGTTTGTCTGCACGAATCTCTCTAAAATACCCTAATACTCTTTATGAATACAACAAAACTACACAAATATTCCAAAGTTCATTGATTAGATATTAAAAACTATTCAAATTTTGTTCTTTAAGCATTTTTCAAACTGTTGAAATAAGATTTAGTAAACACCACCAAAAACTTAACTAAACAAGGTTAATTTTGATACTATTTACAAAAGCTGTCTTTTAAAGACAGCTTTTGTTATTTAATCTTCCCGGCTTCCGTCATACGCACCATTTTCAGAATGAATTTAATTATAGAATGTTTAAGTTTTCTTAATTAGTACAATTACAATAAGCCAATTCCCTTTTTTCCATAACCAAAAAAAATCAATTTTAAAACCTACCAAAACTCATTTTTAAATAATACATTTGTATCCAAATAATCAGATTATGGTCTATAAATTTCGCGTGATATTAGATGCAGAAGAAGATGT
>DATGMY010000162.1:0-4676 GCA_035307005.1 Flavobacterium sp.
ATCAAAAACAGTTAAAAGAATTGGCTGATTCTGTTTTACCTAATGAAAAAATCCGTTCAAAATAGAAGTGATTTAACCTTTTTCAGACAAAAGTCCCGTAGGGACGAACTGTTCGTAGAAAAAAATTATTCGAAAAAAAAAAGCTCCGTAGGAGCGACCTGTGAAATAACAGACCGCTCCTACGGAGCTAATGCTCAACGAACACATATTATTCTATGAACAGAATACTCCTAACGGAGTATTAACATAAAAAAAATGAATTGTCAAAATGGCTAAAAACAAATTTTCCTTTTACAGACAGTTGGATTATCGTGATTGTGGTCCGACTTGTTTACGAATGATAGCCAAATTTCACGGAAAAACATTTTCAAGGGAATTTTTACGGGATAAAGCAGGAATTACCCGAACAGGAGTAAATATGGCGGGTATAGCCGATGCAGCCGAAGCTATAGAAATGCGAACATTGGGGATGCGTATTTCTTTGGAAAGTTTGGTCAATGAAGCTCCCACTCCCTTTATAGTTCCTTGGAGACAGAAACATTTTGTGGTTGTTTACAAAACTTCCAAAACCAAAATTTATGTAGCAGACCCGGCACAGGGATTATTGGAGTATTCCCATCAGGATTTTTTGGAAGCGTGGACAAACACTTCCGATAAAACAGGATTTGTCTTATTGCTTGAACCCAATACCGATTTTTATACACAGGAAGAAGATAAAACAAAAACAAAAGGTTTTTTGTTTCTGATTCCTTATTTGCTGCCTTATAAAAGAATCATCTATCAGTTATTTTTAGGATTGATCGTTGGTATTGCCATACAGTTTTTGCTTCCTTTTCTGATGCAATCCGTAGTAGATGTAGGAGTAAATAACCGAGATATTCCGTTTATTTATCTGATACTTATTGCACAGCTTGTGCTGTTTGTTACCCAAACATTAGTAAGCATTTTCAGGGAATGGCTGATGCTTCATATCAACGGAAGATTTCATATAAAAATGGTTTCGGATTTTCTGTATAAAATGCTGAAACTTCCGGTTAATTTTTTCGATACCCGAAATACAGGAGAGCATTTACAAAGAATTACGGATTTAAGCCGAATACAGGCATTTATTTCTTCGTCTTCGTTCAGTATGATTTATTCTATCGTGCTGTTTGTAGTATTTGGTTTTGTATTGGCTTTTTACAGTCTGAAAATATTTTTAGTTTTTATTATTGGTGCTGTTTTTTATGTCGGCTGGACGTTTTTCTTTTTGAAAAAAAGAGCAGAACTCGATTTCAAACGGTTTGATGAAATGTCGCAAAGTCAAACATCTCTGGTTCAGATCATCAACGGAGTAAGAGAAGTAAAAATAAACAATTCCCAAAGAAAAAACCGTTGGAAATGGGAACAGGTACAGATAAGTCTTTTCAAAACTTCAATGAGCGGACTAAAATTAGCTCAATACCAAAGCATTGGGTCTAATTTTATCAATGAGTTAAAAAACATCATCATCACTTTTTTGTCTGCTACTGCGGTTGTAAACGGAGAAATTACTTTGGGTATGATGCTTTCTATTCAATATATTGTAGGTCAGCTAAACAGTCCGTTAGGGAGTTTTATTGGTTTTGTTCAACTTTGGCAAGACGCAAAAATAAGTTTGGAAAGATTGTGGCAGGTTCATTCCATCAATGATGAAGATGAAAAAGACCAAAATAAGGTAAAAGAACTTCCCGAAAATAAGACCATACACATTAAAAATCTTACTTTTAAATACGGAAGCAAATCTTCTCCGTCTGTACTTAAAAATCTGTCTTTTGAAATTCCCGAAGGCAAAACTACTGCTATCGTGGGAGCAAGCGGAAGCGGAAAAACAACACTTATCAAATTGCTTTTAAAATTCTATGAACCTACACAGGGAAGCATTTACATCGGAAATACCGATTTAAAAAATGTGAATAATGATTTTTGGAGAATGAATTGTGGAGCTGTATTGCAGGAAACTTTTATTTTCAATGATACTATTGCGGGAAATATTTCCGAATCGGAACAAAATGAAGTGATTGACAAAGAGAAACTCAAACAAGCTTCTTTTATTTCCAATATAGAAGAATTTATTGAACGATTGCCAAACAAATACAATACGGAATTAGGGACATCGGGAATTCGGTTAAGCGGCGGACAAGAACAAAGACTGATGATTGCCCGTGCAGTTTATAAAAATCCGGCATTTGTATTTTTTGATGAAGCTACAAGTTCTCTCGATGCAAACAACGAAAAAGTAATTATGGAAAACCTCAATACTTTCATCAATGGAAAAACATCCATAATTGTTGCCCATCGTTTAAGTACTGTAAAAAATGCAGATAACATCATTGTTTTAGAAAACGGAGAAATTGTTGAACAGGGAACTCATACAGCATTGACAGCTATTAAAGGAAAATATTATGAGTTGGTAAAAAATCAATTGGAATTAGGTAATTGATATGGAAAAATTAGACGAAGAATTAAATATTTACAGTGAAGAAGTACGAGATGTGCTTTCGCACCCGCCAAAAGCTATTTTCAAATGGGGAAATACTATTTTGTTTGGTTTTTTAATGATTTTAATAGCTCTTTCCTGGCTTATCAAATATCCCGATATAATCACCACAGAAATAACCATCACTACTCAAATTCCTCCTGAAAAATTAGTAGCCAAAACTTCGGGAAGAATCGAAAAGATATTTATTGAAGACCGTGAAATCGTTTCTGAAAACACCCCTTTGGCAGTTATTGAAAATCCGGCAAACTACACCGATGTTTTTCTGTTGAAAGCGGTCGTTGATACCATTAAAACAACTACTAATGATTTTATTTTTCCTTTGGAGAAATTATCCCTCCTGAGTTTGGGAACGATTGAAAGTGCCTATGCTGTTTTTGAAAAGGATTATCTGGCTTACAAACTTAATAAAGAGTTACAACCTTATAAAATAGACCTGACGGCTCAAAATATAGAAACCACCCAACAACACGAAAGATTAAAATTACTGGAGGAACAAAAAGAAATCGGAAAAAGAGAACTTCAATACAAAAAGAAAGAATTAGACCGGCATAAAAACCTGCACGATAAAGGGGTGATTTCAACACAGGAATGGGAACAGAAAAACGTGGAATACCTGCAACAGGAAAAAAACATCAACAGTTTCAACTCCCAAATTTCACAATTACGTTCCTCTTTAAATGATTTAAACCGAAACAAAAAAACAACAACCGTTAATCAATCTAAGGATAATATCCATTTATTGAGAAATGTTGTCTTATCGTTCAATCAGCTCAAAAAAGCCATTACAGAATGGGAACTGGCTTATGTGCTTCGTTCTTCTGTTTCCGGTCAGGTTTCTTTTATGCAGATATGGACAGAACATCAAACCATAAATGCAGGAGAAAACACCTTTGTCATTATCCCCCAAATTCAGTCTGATTTTGTGGGAAAAATCAAAGCTCCTGCTCTTAACTCCGGAAAAATACAGATCGGACAGGAAGTCAATATCCGTTTAGCCAACTATCCCGACAGAGAATTCGGTATCATTAAAGGAACAATAAAATCTATTTCCCTTACTCCCGATAAAGAAAATAATCTGCTCATAGATGTTACGTTGCCCGGCGGTTTGGAAACGTCCTACAAAAAAGAAATCGTATTCCAACAGGAAATGTCCGGAACAGCCGATATAGTCACAGAAGACTTGAGATTAATTGAACGATTGTTGTACCAGTTCAGGGATATGTTTCGGAGAAGTTGACAAAAAAACGAACATCCGTCTGCATGTTATGACCTAACAGATGTTCATTTTTAAAACATTTATTTTCATTGGATCAATGATTATCTAAAATAGCATCAATCACATAATTGTAATGGAGTAAATCACGATTGGTTTCGTTGTAAAGACGCTGCCATTTAAAACCGGGAAGTAAAATTCGTGATGTTACTTTTCCGTCCCATTCCGTTTTTAATCCGTGATTTTCTAAAACAGTAATGATTTTTTTCGCGATTTCTTTGGCAATACTGTCGCTTTCATTATCTACTTTCTGAAAAGAAATCAACAAACCCTCTCCACAAACGGCTCGTTCCAAATCTTGCCCATGATAGAAGCAGTAACCTTCAGATTCGATACCGTTGTCTATCAATACCCGCTCTACTTCAGCTACTTCATATTCACCGTCTTCAGTAGTGTAACCCGGATAATGCAGGGCAATAATTTTGTGCGCTGCTGCCAATTCGTCAAAAGCGGCGATCAGCCGTTCGGTTTCCGTAGGCTGTTCCCATTGCTGACATTCTTCTAAAAGTTCTGCGTTTACCTTGTCTATTTGACCACACGCCCATTCTTCTGAGATTTCATCTCCAAAACCATTGTCTTCTATTTCTTCGAGAATGTTGGTTTGGATGTCTTCTAAATTGTAAAATCCTGAACGGACTTGAGTAAAAATTGAATCAAAAATGAATTGCTCGTCTTCAGACATTTTTTTTTTCATAATAACTATAAGCGTTTTGCTTCAGATTTTATTTTTAGATTTTATGATACGAATATATTAATTCCTGACAAATTTCACACGTATAGAATCATTTTTTTTATCATTACTCTTCATTTATTGATTCAAATAAAGTATAAAGAAAAATGAGAAGAAACAGCAGAAGTTTTAAGTCGGTTGTTAACTGATTA
>DATGMY010000163.1:0-4153 GCA_035307005.1 Flavobacterium sp.
GAGTGCAATAGCAAGCGGAACAATAATCAACTTATTGAGAAACGATCCTTTGGTAATTGCCCACAAAACCGGCAATTCCCTTGACGACAAAAAACCTGTGGCTTTTTCGGCATTGACTGCTAAATCATCGCCCAAAATACCGGCTGTTTTTTTGGTAGCCAGTTTACTTGCCACCGCCACATCGTCCATCAATGCAGCTATATCGTCCAAAACAGCAAAAATTCCTGATGCCATACCTGTCTTTTTTTGACGTAAATGTATCAATTTATCTTTAAAGATTTTATATGCAGGAACTGATTTTGATTTCGGGATATTTTAATCTTTGTCCTTTTTAAAACCGCCATTCCGCTTTTAACAAAGCGTATCGAGATATCAGCCTATAACTTGTTTCAGAAACACTTATGTCTGAGAGACTGTAAGAAACAAAGGTATTGGTATTAAAAATATTGTTGAGCACAAAACTTAAACGCAGTTTTTCGTTCACTTTATAATCAATATTCAAATCAGAAAAATAGAAGTCTTTTTTATTTTGCGACAAGTTTCCGAAATAATAGCGTTCGCTGTGCAGTGTTGCATACAATTCCTTTGAAAATCTGAAATTGAGGTTCACAAACGTGCGGTTGTTGATGTAATCAAAAACATCTGTGGTTTTAAATTGACTATAATCCCACTTAGTACCTATATGGTAATTGAAAATCCCGTTGAAACCGGAACGGAGCTCCATACCATAATTGATGGAAGAAGAAATAATATCGCGAATATCGGATTGATTGACATAATTTTGATATTGGGAAGTATTTCCTCCAAAGGTAAATTTCAGATTTGATTTTATCTGTTTAAAATAATAATCGGCATTCAGGTTATAATAAACCATACTGCGACCTTTCAAAATAATCGGTTCGGAAACGGAATAATTTTGGGACAAAACAGAAGTTGTTGAAAAATACTCCTCTGCAAAGCTATAACCCGTCATTGCCGACATAAAAAAACGATCGGACCAATTGCCCAAAGTGTACATAAGATTTGCATTGTGATTTGCGAATTTTGTAAAATCGGTGTATCCTTTAGAAAAACTTCGGAATCCTGAATGAATATGATCGGGGTACATGTTTAGCAGATTATTGGTCTGCCAGTTGTAATTATAAGATGCTTGAATTTTGTTTTTGCTGTTGATCTCCCAGTTAAAATTCAAAGCCGGAGCAATCAGCAAAGGATTGTATTTCTTATGGCTTTCATTTGTGATTATTTTTTGGTTCAGGTAATTGATTTTAACTGAAGGAATCATTCTGAACGATGGTATTAACTGATAGGAATAACTGAAATTAGTGTAATAAGAATGATTATGAAATTCCAAATCATTTTGAAAATCATCAGGACGTATTTCAGTTTCGTTGCTGATCAAAGAAAAAACGGTGTTTAAATCATCGTTTCGTAGTTCGGATCCTGTGTTCCATTCCAGCAAATGTCCTTTGGCACGGCGGTCTAAATATTTGGCTTCAAAACCATAAAAAGTCATTTTGTTGGCGGCATCCTGTTTCACGACCTCGGCATCCTGATGAAACAAATCCTGATAAACAAATTGGTTGACGTTGTAATTTTGCGGTGTTTCTTCGTTAATAAATCGTCCTGCCAAAATCCAGACTTTTTTATCGGTGGGTTTGGTTGTATAAACTATTTTGGAATCAAAGAAATTGGAGTTGGTATTGAGACGCTCTTCCAGATGATCTCCATTAAAATTTATGGAGCTTCTGTCTTTATTGTCTGTATAATTAAAACGCGTGGTAATTTCCAATGTTGATTTTTTAGAAAAATCGTGCGATAAATCTACTTTCCCAAAAGCGGATAATCTTTTTTGACGCATATAATAATCTTCGGTATTTTCAAAGATTGTTTCCCCGTCAGAAAACCAGTCATAACTGTTGCGGTAAAAATTTTGTTCGTCGGTATTTAAAAAAGCAATGGCTTTGAGTTTGGTTTTTTCAGACAAGGCAAAAATGCTGTTTAAAGAGAGCATTTCGGCATTATTAAAATTGGTTCGGTTGTCGCGCAGGGCAGCTGTGGACGGTGCCAAACTCAAAAACTGCGTAGCCGACTGATTATCGCCTATTGTAAAATCGTTGGACGAACGGATTAAATGGCTGATGTCGCCTGTGGCATCATATCCTAAATTATTGAGGTTGGTCAGAAAATAGTATTTGTTCTTTTTACCGAAATTCATCAGGTTGCTGCGTAAGGTATAGCGGTTTTCTGAAACTACGCCATAACCTGCATCTACATTGCCAAACCATTGACGTTTGGCATCTTCGTCTAATTTTAAATTCAAAGCAACCTTGTCGCTGTTTTCAATGCCTTTTAAATGCTTGTTGTTGGAATAGTTTTTTAAAAGTTCTACTTCCTTTACCGGCTTTACCGGCATATTTTTAGACAATATTTTATAGCCTTTTTCAAAAAAATCATCGTTATCAATCATAATTTTTTCAATTTCCTGATTGCCCACTTTCACTGTTCCGTTTTCAGTAACCTGTATGCCCGGAAGTTTTTTCAGTAAATCTTCCACAGTGTATTCTGTTCCATCTAAAAAAGACTTTACGTCAAAAGTTATGGTATCATTTTTTTGTTTGATTGGCGCAGGAATATCAATAACGATTTCTTGTAACTCTTCTGTTTTTTCATTGAGCGTTACAGTAACTTTTTTTGTTTTTTCGTTACTTAAATCAATGGTTAGCAACTGTTTTTCATAGCCCAGTGCGTTGCATTGCAACGTATATTTTTTGGAAGCTAAATTGGCAAAGCTAAAACTGCCGTCGGGTTTGGTAAACTGATAGGCAATGGTTTTGTCTTCGCTGTTTTTTAAAATAACGCTTACATTGCCCACGGCACTATTTTGTTCAGTAATAACAACGCCCTCAATGCTTTGTGCAAAAACAGTATTACTAAGAAGTAATACTATTAATAACAGAAGTATGTTTTTAAAATTTATTTTTCCCATTCTTCATAAATTTCCAGACTTTGGCAGTCTTCACAGTTTTCGTCTATTTTCATAGGCGGAAAACCTTCGGGCATTTTTGTCATCATTTGGTTAATGAGTTCTTGTGCATGCTTTTTAAATAATTTGTCATATTCTCTGAAAGAGATGGTTTTGGTTTTTTGGGTTTTATTGATTAATCCCGCTTGTTCTTTACCTAAACTTTGTGTGCTTATCTTTTTTGCATGGATAACAATTAGATGTTCGGTATCGTAAAGCTCCAAAATCAATCCTGGCAAGCCGTGCATTTTCCAAGGTCCTGCTTGGGTTGCGATTTCTTCTGTGAACCAAACTTCATAATCTCTTCCCCGGAATCTTGTAGTAGCTTTGGTACAAATATAATCTGCTATTTGTTTAGTTTCGCCGGTAATGTTCCAGTCAAAAGGATACAGATTTTCTTCAATTACTACGTTGTTTTTGCCTAAATAAGTACTTTCATATAATGCCCGGATAGAAAAATCGATGTAAATATTATTTGGTTGGCGTTCTTCGGAAATAGTAATCGTTGTGAAATTATGCTCTTGTGTTTCTTTTAAAGCCGCAGCGTTTTTCTGAGTTACATCAAAATAAAGCGATTGGTCTTTTGTAATGTAAAGTTCATAATGAGCTATTTCAGGTTCTCCCAAATTAATAACCTGTTGATATTGCACCACAAACTCTTGTGCATTGATGATATTTCCGATGAACAGCACGATAAGAACAAAGCTTACTTTTATTCTTCCCACTCGTATTTTATTTCTGCTCGTTTTCTGCGTATTTCTTTTAAATCTACTTGTTCTGTTTCTTCTGATTCTACAAATAAACCGTCTGGCAATCTTAGATTTGATATTGTATTATTAGACACATCTTCTTCATTTATTTCTTTTATTACGATTGGTAAATCTCTGTAATCCTTATCTAATTTTCTGGTAAGCAACATAAGGGTTTCTTTCAGTTTTTTCTCCTCGTTTACTTCCTTAAACTCTTTTAAGCCCCAGTAATACGAATAATCTTCTTCCAAAGATTTGATTTCATAGATAAGACCGGGAGCTCCGTTAAATTTCCACGGACCAACAGAAACAGGAATATCCAGATTGCACCAGGCTTCATAATTTCTCCCTCTGAAATTTAAAGTAGCTTTATGCAACA
>DATGMY010000164.1:0-4191 GCA_035307005.1 Flavobacterium sp.
ATAATGCCATTGGAATTGATCCGAGTGTGGGGGCACTAAAAAGTTATCTTACTCAGGTAAAACAAGGTAAAAACCCACGGGTAAACAATATGATCAAATCATTGAATTTCCAATACACAGGACCTATAGACGGACACCATCTTTCCGGGTTGATCAGGGAATTACAACATTTGAAAAAACAAAAAGGCGCACGCTTTTTACACGTGATTACCACAAAGGGAAAAGGACTCAAACAAGCAGAAGAAAACCAGGTAGTTTACCATGCTCCGGGAAGATTTGACAAAATTACGGGCGAATTAGTCCATAATACGGAACATAAAAAAATAAAATATCAGGATGTTTTCGGGTTAACCTTATTGGAGCTGGCCCGTAAAAACCCTAAAATAGTCGCCATTACGCCGGCAATGCCTACGGGAAGTTCCTTAAAATACATGATGGACGAGTTTCCTGATCGAGCCATTGATGTGGGAATTGCCGAACAACATGCTGTAACGCTTGCCGCAGGTATTGCATTGAGCGGGTGCACGGTTTTTTGTACGGTATATTCCACCTTTTTACAGCGAGCCTATGATCAGGTTATTCACGATGTAGCATTGCAAAATGTCCCTGTGATTCTTTGTATTGACCGTGCCGGTCTGGTTGGTGAAGACGGAGCAACACACCAGGGAGTGTTTGACATTGCTTATCTCAATGCCATCCCCAATATGACGATTCTGGCACCCAAAGACGCTGTGGAATTGCGTCAGACATTGTATTCTTTACAAAACCATTGTGAATCGCCGGTGGCAGTACGTTATCCGCGCGGATTCTCAAACACAGAACATTGGCAGATTCCGTTTGAAAAATTAGATTTTAATAAAATTCAGGAAATAAAAAAAGGAACAAAGATTGCTGTTTTCAGCACCGGAACTATTTTAGAAAATGTAATGAATGCCTTGGAATTTGATCAGGGCAATATTGCTGTTTTTCATTTTTTACAAATTAAACCTTTAGATAAACATCAAATTCTGAGTATTGCTCAGGAGTTTCAAACCATCGTCACAATAGAAGAAGGCGTAATCACAGGTGGATTCGGGAGCAGCATTACACAACTACTTTCTAAAAACGGATGGAATAAAAAAATCATCAACCTGGGTGTGCCCGATGCTTTTATTGAACACGCAACGGTACACGAACAAATGGAAGAATGTGGACTTGATGCAATATCACTGCAAAACTTATTTAAAAATTTAAGTAATGTATAAATTTCAATTCATAGCGTTGCTTTTGCTGGTATCGTTCACGAGTCTGGCACAAACCAACGATACTTTAGATTACAGAAAACAATACCGGAATTTTCACGAATTTTATAGAAATGAATTTTCAATATTTGACAGTATTATTAAAGTAAATGATACCATTTATATGCGACCTATTACGGTGGAACCCAAAATCATATTACACGATTCGGTATTGATGAAAACCAATGCCGATGGTGTTCATCAGGTGGTTTTATCTACTATTGAAGTAACGCGTCGCCACAAAAACAACGATTTGTCTTATTTTCTCGTACCCGAACCCAAACTCTTTGTGTACGATAAAACACCTCGATCCAATTACCGTATTCCTTATGACGAAATGTCGCCTATGAGATCCGAAGTCAGCTTTTGGAAAAAGACTAATACTTTAGGATTAGACATTAATCAGGGAACCTTTTCAAACTGGAGTGCCGGTGGTTACAGTTCGGTTTCCGGAATAGCCAAAGGCGATTTTGTCCGCAAATATGAAAAAGGAAGAACAATGTGGCTGAATGAACTGAAAGTACGTTACGGACTCAACAAGCAAGAGAACGTAGAATTGCGAAAAACTGACGATGTCTTGAGCTTCAACTCTGCTTTTGGTTATAAATCATCGGTAAAATCCAATTGGTATTATTCGGCAAAAGTCACTTTAAATACGCAAATATCAAACGGATATGCCTATCCCAATGTAGAAAACCCGATTTCACGTGCGTTTGCACCTGCGTATTTATTTATGGGAATTGGTTCAGAATATTTTAAAAATGATTTTAAAGCTTATATTTCGCCCATTACACTAAAATCTACGGTAGTTTTAGATGATACATTGGCAAACAGAGGAGAGTTTGGATTGGAAGGGGGTGTTTTTGACGAATACGGAAATCTGGTAAAAGCCGGAAAAAAATCGCGTAACGAATTAGGTTTTTTGTTTACCAGCGAATGGAAAAAGAACATCATGAAAAACGTTCTTCTAAAAAATAACTTAACTTTATATACCGATTATCTGAACAATTTTGGTAATATAGATGTAGATTGGCAGCTTCAAATTGAAATGAGTGTAAACGACGTCATCAAGGCAACTATTGGCGGACATTTGATTTACGATGATGACATCAAGAACCGCCGCGATGTAAACGGCATTCAGATTACCGAAGGACCGCGCGTGCAGTTCAAACAACTTTTGAGTGTAGGGTTGGTTTATAATTTTTAGTTATGAAAAGATTCTTTTTAATTGCTTTGGCAATAATTTCGCTGGATACAAATGCTCAGGCAACCGATAGTTTGCCCGAGGTACAACGTACAATAAAAGTTACTGATCCTTTTTACCGCGAAGACCAGTTTTATATTGGACTTACCCATAGTATCCTTCTACAAGATTTACCGGGGTTTTCTCAACAATCATTAGCTTTGGGAAGCAGCTTTGGTTTTCTGCGGGATATTCCTGTCAACAAACAACGTACAATGGCAATTGCACCCGGATTTGGTTTTGCAATGTACAACCTTCGTCATAATCTGGCATTGATCGACAGTGAAACCAATGACTTTTATATAGATGAACACCTGACCAGAAACGTACAAAAAGCGACTTACCTCGAAATACCCATCGAATTTCGCTGGCGGACTTCCAAAGTACACTCCCACAAATTCTGGCGGATTTATACCGGAGTAAAATACAGTTATCTATTAAACTCCTCGACCAAATATCAAGGTTATTTTGGAGAAATCAACTATAAAAAGAATTCTTTAGTTTCCAAATCCAACTTAGGAATATATGTATCAGCTGGATTCAATACCTGGAATTTTTACGCATACTACGGATTTACCCCTCTTTACAAAAAGGGAACAGCAGACGCCGATCGCGGACATCTTAATATGCTTAATTTAGGATTGATGTTTTATATTTTGTAAACTACGATTGAACGCATCTTCTCAATCTCGAATACTACATATTTACAAAAAAAACAAGACAAACGAAGGAACAAAACCGATAACAGCACCCATAATAATTTCAATATTGGTATGTGCATTCAAATATAAACGTGAAGAAGCCACCCAGCCTGTAAGCAACAGCAAAACAGGAAGAACAATAACAGGAGGTAAAAAATAAACCGTACTTGGTTGCACAAAAAGTGGCAACGTACTACACAAACAAGCAACGTGTACGCTGTATTTCTTTCTAAACAGCACGCTGCAAAACAAAATAAAATAGGAAACCGAAAATCCGATAAAAAACTGTTTTAAAGCATTGTTTGAAACATTTTCCCAAACCCTGAAAATCAGAATACCTACAATAACTATATTGAGAAACATAGGCACGGAACGTTCTTTAACGTTGTCAACCATAATACTTGACCGGAGCAAGCCTAAAGATTTTAAGAAAAAGTAGATACTTGCCGGCAATAAACACGTCATTAAAAAAACCTGACCGGTGGCTACGTAACGTTCCAGCGGCAGGTAAAACATCCCATTGAAATAATAGTAGCTTCCTGTAACCATTGTAGGAATGAATACAGGATGGAAGATAAAAGATGCTATTTTTGCGGCAAATTTCATTAGATTTTCTTACGCATTCGGGCTACGGGTATGTCTAATTGTTCGCGGTATTTTGCAACCGTGCGCCGTGCAATCGGATACCCCTTTTCTTTGAGTATTTCCGCTAATCTGTCATCAGGATAAGGTTTGCTTTTATCTTCATCTTCCACAATTTGCTGCAAGATTTTTTTAATCTCAATGGTAGAAATTTCTTCACCCTGATCGTTGAACATCGCTTCGGAAAGAAATCCTTGATGAGTTTGGTGCCATAAGGTGTTTCTACGTACTTGCTGTTGGCAACACGCGAAATCGTTGAAATATCCAATCCCACCATATCGGCTATATCCTTTAAAATCATCGGTCTCATTCTGGTTTCATCGCC
>DATGMY010000165.1:0-2385 GCA_035307005.1 Flavobacterium sp.
AATTTTATTTACGGATATTTTGTCTTACCGGAATCATTAAAACCCGAGAAAAGACGTGCTTTTGAATGGAAAGCAGCCAATCCCATCGGGGCGTTGGAACGATTAAAGAAATTTCCAAACATCATTGTTTTGGTTGCTGCCATGTTTTTTATGTATTTTGCCTCACACGCTGTACACGGAAACTGGAGTTTTTATACCATGTACCGCTATAATTGGGACGAACGAATGGTTGGAATATCCTTAGGTGTTATTGGCTTGTTGGTGGCTGTTGTTCAGGGAGGGTTGGTGCGTTATGTAAACCCGCGGATTGGCAACGGAAAAAGCATCTTGATAGGTTTTGCGCTCAATGCGGTCGGACAGTTTTTAATCGCTTTTGCAGTTCAGGAATGGTTGGTTTTTCTATTTCTGATTCCTTATTGTTTGGGCGGTTTGGCAGGTCCGGCAATTCAGTCGGAAATTACCAATCACGTTCCTTCCGATGAGCAAGGGCAAATTCAGGGAACATTGGCAAGCTTAAACAGTGCTACCGCAACTTTCGGACCTTTGGTTATGACAAGTATTTTTTATTACTTTACACACGATACCGCTCCGTTTAAATTTCCGGGTGCTCCGTTTGTCTTGGCTTCCTTGTTGATGATTATGGCGTGGTTTATGGCATTTAAAGGTTTAAAAAGAACCCAATCTATTTAATATGAGTAATTTTTATTATATCGATCGGAATAAAGTTTCGTTTGAAGATTTCATTGCTTCGCCCGAAATTAAAAGTCATCTGATGGCGTTTTTACACGAACAGCAGTTTAAACATTTGTTTGATCAGTACAAAATTCCCGTGTCCAACAAATTGTTGTTGTATGGCGACAGTGGCACCGGAAAAACAATGACCGCTAAAGTAATTGCCAACCATCTGAATAAAAAGCTGATGATTGTCAATCTGGCAACGATTATTTCGTCTAAATTAGGCGAAACCGCTAAAAATCTGGATACTTTGTTTAAAGAATCGCAATACGAAAGTATGGTTTTGTTGTTGGATGAATTTGATTCTTTGGGGCAAATCCGTGATTATGATAACAAAGATAATTCGGAAATGAAACGTGTGGTAAATGCGATTATTCAACTGATGGATTATTTTCCTCAGAAATCTATTTTGATTGCGGCAACCAATCAGGTTCACATGATTGATGAAGCATTAAAACGCAGGTTTGAATGGCAAATTGCTTACGAAAAACCTTCACAAGAACTGCTCGATGATTTATACGAAACACTTTCGTTTTCCATTCCTGAAAAATATCATCCGGAAGAGCGGAAATATCAGGTTTCTTATGCCGAAGCCAAAGATTATTTTTACAAGCAGGTAAAACAAAACATTATCAACGAACAGTTGTCTTAAAAACCATGATTATGAACTGGACACAGTTATTATCGCTAAAAAAGTCTGGCGATACAAAAATACGGGAACGAAAAAGCGAAAACCCTTCACGAGTGGGTTTTGAAGTAGATTACGACCGCATTATTTTTTCCAATGCCTTTCGGAGTTTACAGGATAAAACACAAGTCATTCCGCACTCAAAAACAGACTTTGTACATACGCGTTTAACGCATAGTTTGGAAGTTTCAGTTGTGGGGCGTTCCATCGGGCGTCTGGCGGGTGAACAAATTGTTAGAAAATATCCCGAATTATCTGATTTAGGTTATACGATCAACGATTTCGGAGCGATTGTGGCAGCCGCTTGTTTATGTCACGATATTGGCAATCCGCCGTTTGGACATTCGGGCGAAAAAGCCATTGGCGATTTTTTTCAGTACGGAGCCGGAGAAAAATACCGTTTGGATTTAGAACCCGCCCAATGGCAGGATTTGATTGATTTTGAAGGAAACGCCAACGGTTTTCATATACTGACCGATTCGCGCCCCGGCGCAGAAGGTGGTTTGCGGATTTCGTATGCAACTTTGGGCGCGTTTATGAAATATCCTAAAGAAAGTTTGCCCAAAAAACCAACCAACGATATTTCGGACAAAAAGTATGGTTTTTTCCAAGCAGATAAAAACAGTTTTATTGATGTTGCTGAAAGCCTGGGACTGATCCGCAAAGAAGGTTCTGCTTTAAGATATTTCCGTCATCCGCTGACGTATCTGGTTGAAGCAGCCGATGATATTTGTTATACGATTATTGATTTTGAAGACGGTATCAATTTGGGCTGGATTCCCGAAGAACACGCTTTGGAGTTTTTAATCAAAATTGTCAAGGACAACATCAATTCTGAAAAATACGCTGCCTTGCAGACCAAATCAGAACGTGTGGGGTATTTGCGTGCGCTGGCAATCGGAAGTCTGATCAACGATGTGGTGCGCGTGTTTATGGAAAACGAAGACGAAATTTTAAAAGGT
>DATGMY010000166.1:0-2796 GCA_035307005.1 Flavobacterium sp.
TAAGGAACTACTTCGGGTTTACCGTAATTAAACTGTTGCAAGCCAAAGCTGTTATTTCTGAGTGTATTGGTTTTGAAAATATTTTTTCCGTTTCCGGGAATGCTTGGATAAAATGCAATGGACAACTGAAAGTTGTTAAACACCAGGTAGTCATTGGTAATCATAATTCCCAAACCAATTTTGCTGTATATATCCTGGGTTACAAAAGTATTGTCAATATCGCCCATAAAGCCAATAGATGTACTTAAAAAGGGGTTGAACCGAAAACCCAGAAATTCGCTGGGCGCATAGGATTGTACCTGAAAATTAAGAAGTACTTTTTTTGTACCCCGCAATTCATAACTGTCAAAACCATCAATCCCGTAAGCACCGTTCATGGTGATTTTATCCATAGCATAATCCCATCTGTTAAATCCAAGGACAATTTCCGGATTGAAAAAATGACGAAACCTCCATTTGCCCAAACGATATAATTTTGAAAAATAGATTCCTTCGGCACGAAAGACACTTTCTTCCAGATCACGGTTGTTAAAATAGGTTCCAAACTGAACTTCACCTCCAAAATACCCTGAGTTGGTATATTTCCCCAAAGCAAATTTGGCACCCAGATACAATCTGTTGGTTTTGTTTTTTCGTTGAGTACCTCCTGTGAGCATAAACGTTTTTCCTACGGCAATATCTTCAATAATATCGTAGTAAAAAATGTATTTATCCTGAACATAATTGATCGATGCCAGCCCCACGGTGGCAAGATAAAGTTGCTGGTCGGAAAAGAAATTATAAGGATCGTATTCATCTACAGGTCTTTCAGTGTAATTTCTGGAGAAAAAGCGCGCCGAAGTTATTAAGTTGGTCTGCACTTTGTGCATATTATTATAACGATAATACAACGGAATGGAATGTCCACCCCACAAATCCACATCGATGTGTTTAAAACTTGAAAGTCTTCTTGCTCCTTCCAAATTTGGTACTGAATCGCGGTACGAAGATTGATAAACGGTAGCTCCGCCTGCCCATCGGGTCAAAGGGGAATAAAAGCGACGATTGGCATAAATTTGTTTTATATAATTTTCCGCAAGATCGATGTTGTAAAGCATACCTGCATTTACGTAAGATTGTGCAATATTGTTAATCTGATATTGTCCACGATAGGCGTGGCGCCCTTCTTTAAAACGAGTACGGTATTGATTGGAAAAATAATGCCCCAATCCTGCGAAATTTTGATTGGTCAGGCTTAATCGTCCGCTGGATGTTGACAGTGATCCTGTGGGATACCAGCTCCAGGAATCAAGTACTTTGATGTGGACGTCAACAGAATCCGAAGTATCGGAAACAGCAACTGGTTTTACGGAAACCCGCCGGATAAACCGCTGAGAACGCAGCATACGTTCCGATTCTTGTAATTTGATAGAATCAAGTGGTTGGTTACGTTTGAAAAGAAGCAAGCTGCGAACCGTAAATTGTTTGGTTTTCAAATGAAGCCTGTTTCCAATGACTTCCGCTTTCTTCGTAGGAATTTTGTCAGAATCGTGAATCGAAAATCCAAAAGGGTCATACGTTTCTATATGAATATTTCTAACAACTTTTCCCTGAAATTTTTCAAAATCGTAATCAAAATCAGGTTGCTGGATTGCTTGTACATTCGTGTTTACATTTGAAGCTTTGCTGCGAAACAGCAATTTGTGCAATTGTCTTGTGAGCTTTCCTTTTTTTGAAAACTCTTCAATCTTTTCCATTTGCTGTTGTGTTGTTGAAATACTGTCTTTTTCCTGAGCAAACGTATTCCAACAACCAAATAAAAGGAGTAATAATAAACAACTGCACTGTTTCAAATCCTGTTTTTTTAGAGGAGTAAAATACTGATTTTTTTTAAATATCGAATCAGTTAAGTGTTAATTTCCAAATCCTTTATATAATCTTCATATTCATAGAAAAAAAGTTCAAACTGTGTCATTGTGTGCGCAAAAAAATCGTAAATCGTTTCCCATGAATTTTTATTGTTCACACTCACTTTTTCATTGATATCCACCCAAATACGGCTAATACCTTTTCCATTAGTTAAAAAATAGTTGCGTTCAAAGATAACTTCCGGAAGAAACTCTTCCAACAAAATACTTTTCAACGATTCTATCTTTTCAAAATAAATCTTGCGTTTTTCTTCGTCTTTCGGCTCAATTTCCAGTGCTACCTGCGCGGTTTTGTTGTCCACAAAAAATTTAAAAGACACATCTTTTATTTTTGTATGGTGCAGCAACCATTTGCGCGGATAAGCCTCGGCAAAACCAATCCAGAATTCTTTTTTTATTTTTAGTGCTTCTTCTTTGCTAAACATTGCGTATCTTTAATAAATCTTTATTGTTTTTTATGCTTTTTGAACAGTTGTTAAATCGGCTCAACGCCATTGTAGCGCAGCCTTTGTTTGCTTTGGATGCCCATTTGAAAATGGCACCGCTGGAGCGTGTTCAATATCTTCAAAATTACGATTATTCCATACATAAACCTAAAGCATCGGCAGTTTTGAGCCTTTTTTACCCCAAAAACGATCGGGCATATTTGTTGTTAATTGTTCGTTCGTCTTATCCGGGAGTACATTCTTCTCAGATAGCTTTTCCGGGTGGAAAAAGTGAATATGGTGATATGGATTTGAAACACACGGCATTACGTGAAACCAATGAAGAAGTTGGGGTGATGATGTCTGATGTAAGCATTGTGAAACAATGGAGCGATATTTATATTCCACCAAGCAATTTTATCGTTTCCCCATTTATGGGTATTATCGAAAAAACACCCGATTTT
>DATGMY010000167.1:0-4374 GCA_035307005.1 Flavobacterium sp.
ATCCATTCAGTCGGTAAGAATCAAACATAAAAATAAAGAATTTATTTTAAGTGACGGAAGTATTGTCATTGCAGCAATTACCAGTTGTACCAATACTTCAAATCCTGCAGTAATGGTAGGTGCCGGTTTGTTGGCAAGAAACGCAATTTTAAGAGGGTTGCGTACCAAATCGTGGGTAAAAACGTCTTTGGCTCCGGGCTCAAAAGTAGTTACACAATATCTGGAACGTTCGGGATTGAGTGCAGATTTAGAAGCTTTGCGTTTTCACACGGTAGGCTACGGTTGTACTTCCTGTATCGGAAACTCCGGACCGCTTCCACCACATATAGCCGAAGCTGTGGAGAAAGGGGAATTGGTCGTTGCATCGGTTCTTTCGGGAAACAGAAACTTTGAAGCACGGGTGCATCCACAAGTGAAAATGAACTTTTTAATGTCGCCGATGTTGGTTGTTGCTTACGCTCTTGTTGGTCGAATTGATGTGAATTTAATGGAAGAACCATTGGATTACGATCCAAACGGAAATCCGGTTTATCTGAAAGACATTTGGCCAAGCCGTGAGGAAATTACAAAAACCATCAACGAATGTATGAAAGTAGAAGATTTCCGGAAGGTGTATGATGTGATTTTTGACGGATCAACAGACTGGCAAAACCTTAATGTAAAATTAGACGAAAATTATCAATGGGATCAAAACTCTACTTATATCAAAGAATCTCCGTTTTTTGAAGATTTAAAAGTGGAATTACAACCTTTGCGAGATATTGATAATGCCCGGGTATTGTTGTATTTAGGAGATTCGGTAACGACTGATCATATTTCTCCGGCGGGATCGTTTAGAGAAAACACTGCTGCGGGTGCTTATTTGTCGGAACACGGAGTGAACCAAACGGATTTTAACTCTTATGGTTCGCGTCGTGGAAATCACGAAGTAATGATGCGCGGAACTTTTGCCAATGTCCGCATCAAAAATAAGATTATAGACAAAGAAGGAGGATACAGTACTTATTTCCCGACGGGAGAAGTGAAAACGGTATATGAAACAGCAATGTCTTACAAAAAGGATCAGACTCCTTTGATTGTATTGGCAGGAAAAGAATACGGATCGGGCTCATCAAGAGACTGGGCTGCCAAAGGAACTTTTTTGTTAGGGGTAAAAGCCGTGATAGCCGAAAGTTTTGAACGGATCCACAGAAGTAATTTAGTGGGAATGGGCGTGGCTCCGTTGGTCTTTATCAACGGGCAAAATGCCGAATCTATTGGTTTAGACGGAACAGAAACGTTTTCCATAAGCGGATTGGCAACGGATTTAGTTCCTCATAAAATATTGGATGTAAAAGCGGTGCATCCTTCCGGAAAAGTAATTGATTTTCAGGTAATGGCTCGTTTTGATTCTGCTATTGAAATCGAATATTATAAAAATGAGGGAATTCTGCAATATGTATTGCGTGAATATCTTAGAAGAGATAGCTAACCAGTATAAATGTAAAAACAAAGGCTGTCTTGATTTTGGACAGCCTTTATTTATTTTTGATATTTTCTATAATTTCGAAATTACTCCCGAACCAATTAATTCTTCATCAAGATGCCACGAAACAAATTGTCCTTCGGTAATGGCAGATTGCGGTTGATTAAACCGAACAAACAAACCTTTTTCAGTTTGATACAACGTTGCTTTTTGCAAAGGTTGGCGGTATCGGATGCGTGCTGTTACTTCCATTGTGTCTCCGTTTTGCAATTTTAAATCTTCACGAATCCAGTGAATTTCGTGAGGTTGCACCAACAATGTTTTCCGAAACAATCCCGGATGTTCGTTTCCCTGACCTGTAAAAATACTGTTTTCTTTCACATTGGTATCAATAATAAACAAAGGTTCCTGCGTACCGCCGACATTCAATCCTTTGCGCTGACCAATCGTAAAATAATGCGCACCATTGTGTTCACCGACTTTTTTACCCATTTCGGGCATATATTTAATGGAAGTCGCTTCCCAGATCAACTCATCTGTCAGAGATTCAAATTCCGGTTTTTGTTGTTGGTAAACTTCGTGATCTTTGGAGACTTCGTAAATAATTCCCTTTTTGGGCTGCAACTGCTGTTGTAAAAATTCGGGCAATCGTACTTTTCCGATAAAGCATAATCCTTGCGAATCTTTTTTCTCGGCAGTAATTAAATCGTTTTTTGCAGCAATTTCACGAACTTCGGGTTTTAAATAGTCTCCAACCGGAAACAAAGCTTTTGCTAATTGTTCCTGTGACAACTGGCATAAAAAATACGATTGATCTTTATTGGGATCTTTTCCCGCTAATAATCGATATACTTTTTTTCCGTTCACTTCAATCTCTTCTTTGCGGCAATAATGTCCTGTAGCCACATAATCGGCACCTAATTCCAAGGCGATTTTCATAAACACATCAAACTTGATTTCCCGGTTACATAACACATCCGGATTGGGCGTGCGTCCATTTTCGTATTCGTTGAACATATAGTCCACAATACGTTCTTTATATTGTTCACTTAAATCAACCGTTTGAAAGGGGATACCCAATTTTTCGGCAACCAACAAAGCGTCATTACTGTCTTCCAACCACGGACATTCATCGGAAATTGTGACTGAATCATCGTGCCAGTTTTTCATAAACAAGCCAATGACTTCATACCCCTGATCAAGAAGCAATTGTGCTGCAACACTGGAATCTACGCCGCCGGAAAGTCCTACTACTACTCTTTTTTTCATGATGTAAAAACTGAACGGCAAAGGTACGATAAAAAAAGAATGCTTATTTTACTTTGAATCCTTTTTGGGTATAATTAGGCTTCCGTTAACATATTCAGACTGATCGGTAATTTTTCCTTCGGTATTGCGAATGATGATTTTTCCGTCCAGACTCCCGTTTTTATATTGTGTTTCTTTGATTTTTACACCATTTTCAGCATATTGATTGGCGATGCCGTCTTCAATACCGTCTTTATATTCGATTTCTTCTGAGATTTTCCCCGAAGCATAAAAAACCTTCCGGATTCCGTGTAGTTTGTCGTTTTTATACGGCTCTTCTGCCAACACACTTTTTCCGTCGACATGGTATGTTTTCCAAACGCCTTCTCTCTTTTTGTCGATGTAAAGACCTTCGGACATTTTATTTTTCCCATTATAAAAAACTGTGTAAACCGTATCATCTGCTTTAAACTCTTTGGTAGCTACGAGTTTTTTTTCAGGTTCGTCTGCATAAAACCTAAACGTGCCTGTTTCCTTACCGTTTTTAAAAGTGCCTTCGTATTTAAGATGATTGGTTTGAGGATAATAACCCACCCAAACACCTTCGCGCTGTCCTTGTGCGTTGGTTTTGTTGATGTCTTGTGCGTAGATTGACGTAGATATCGACAATAACGCTATAGATGTTATGAGAAACTGTTTCATTTTTTTGTTGATGAATTTATATATTTTGTTTATCCAAGCTTTTTTCTTGCCTAAATTACAAAAAATGTTAATGATATTATAACTGGTAAAGTAAAAGAATTGTAGGACTTAATTATCATCTGGTAAAAACAGTAGTTTTATTCTATATCAATGTGAATTTTTGATCTAAATAAAAAACCATGTCTTAATAATTTGAATGTTTTTTCTCCGATCATATATGTTGGAAATTTATATTAAATCACCTTTCTCCAAAAATACTACTTCCAATCCTCACAATGGTACTGCCGCATTCGATTGCGATTTTATAATCCCCGCTCATTCCCATAGACAAATGTTCAAAATGGCAGTTGGAAAGCTGATATGGTTTTACGTAATCGAAAATGTCTTTTAAAGACTGAAATTCACGGTGGATTTTTTCCTTATCTTCCGTAAAAGATGCCATTCCCATTAATCCGACAACTTTTATGTTTTCCAATGCTTTGAATTCATCTGAATGAATGAGCTGCAATAATTCATCTTGTGCCAATCCGAATTTGGTATCTTCTGTAGCGATGTAAACCTGCAACAAACAAGGAATCGTTCTGCGCCACTTTTTTGCCTGTTTATTAATTTCTTTCAGTAGTTTTAAGCTGTCCACACCGTGAATCAAGCTCACGTACGATGCCATATATTTGACCTTGTTGGTTTGCACGTGTCCAATCATATGCCATTGGATATCTTTGGGCATTTGTTCCCATTTTTCGGTCATTTCCTGAATCTTATTTTCGCCAAAAATACGTTGACCGGCATGGTATGCTTCCATTAAATCAGCTACAGGCTTGGTTTTTGAAACAGCAACCAAATGAACATTTTCAGGTAATTCCTGAGTAATCTTGATCAGATTATCTGTAATAGACATATTTTTTAAGTGTTTTTTAAAATTCATAAATAATCAAACCGTTGCGCATTTTAGGCTCGAT
>DATGMY010000168.1:0-4501 GCA_035307005.1 Flavobacterium sp.
GGACTTACGTATTATATTCCGTCATATTATACCCAATATTCTTGCACCGGTTATTGTAATTTCAGCTGCGAATTTTGCATCAGCAATTTTGGTAGAAAGCGGTTTAAGTTTTTTAGGATTAGGAGCACAAGTCCCTGTGCCAAGTTGGGGCGGTATGATTAAGGAACACTACAATTATATTATTCTGGGGAAACCTTATCTGGCATTGATTCCGGGAATTGCAATGTGTTTGCTGGTCGTTTCTTTTATGATGATCGGAAATGCTTTGAGAGATGTGCTGGATGTGAAGGGGTAAAATTTTTTAGAGGTCATCAGATAATTACATATTTTTAAACTTTGTAAAACCCTTTAATACAACGTTTGTCATTCCGTAGGAATCTCTTATCAGTGCCGGTAAAGATGCTTACAGCATGACAAACATAATGCTAATTTTAAAACACTATTGATTTACAGCGTTGTTTCAATTTATATGTATGAATTATAAGTTATGACCTCTAAAACCAATTTCAAATGTTTAGAATTGGTTTTTTTAATGTTATTTTTTGGTTAAGTTTTTATAATATATGACTTTTGCGGATCAATTGGCAAGTCATGAATAAAACAAAAAAAACTTTTACTTTATTTACCCAGCGATTTATTCTGGTATTAGCAATTTATCAGATTGTCAGAATTGGTTTTTACTTTTACAATCAGTCCTTTTTTCCTGAAATAAATGCAGAAATTTTTATTGGAGGGCTTTGGTTTGATCTTTCTGTATTGGGTTATATTAATATTCTTTTTGCAATCTTACATTTGATTCCAACAAGACTTCAACAAAACAAGGTCTATCAAAATATACTCTTTTATGGTTTCTTTGTTGTAAACGGTATTTTTATTGGTATGAATTTTGTGGACTATGAATATTTCCGCTTTATTGGAAGAAGAAGTTCTTTCGCAATGATTACCGCAGAAGGAATGACAAATGAAATAGGCGGACTGATTGTGTCATACTTTGTTGACTATTGGAAAATCCCTCTCTTTATCGGTTTAACTTTGGCACTTTTTTACTATGCACTGAAACGAATCAATTACCGTAACGTGCAAACCTCTTCAAGCTTGCTCTCAACAATCAGCTTATTATTGATGGTAAGTTTGCTTTTTACTGCCGGAAGAGGAATTCACAGAAAGCCTTTAAGTATTGTGGATGCTTCAAAATTTGGTCCTATCGGTACTTCTTCTTTGGTTTTAAATACACCGTTTACTGTTTTAAAAACACTTAGTAAAAAAGAAAGTTTAAAAGAAGTGAAATATTTTACTGAAGCGGAAGCAGAACGTATTTTTAACCCCATTCAGTCGTTTTCATATACCAATTCCAATAAAAAGAATGTTGTTTTACTGATTTTGGAAAGTTTTGGAAGAGAAAACATACAATGCGGACAAACACCATTTTTAGATGCCCTGATTACAAAAAGTTATTTTTTTGAAAATGGTTTTGCAAACGGGAAGTTGTCAATTGATGCGGTTCCATCGGTAATTTCAAGTGTTCCCAGTTTAATGAACAGAAGTTTTATTTCTTCAAGCTACGCAGTTAACGAAGTGTATGGAATGCCAAAAATTTTAAAAGACAACGGTTACGACACCTCCTTTTTTCACGGAGCCTTTAATGGAAGTCAAAACTTTGATCAATATGCTGCTGTTGCGGGATTTGATCGTTATTACGGAAAAAATGAATACAAAGGTCCTGAATCGTTTGACGGAAAATGGGGAGTGTTTGATGAGGATTTCTTACAATTTTTTGCTAAAGAAATAACAACCTTTAACCAACCTTTTTTCACTACCTTATTTACAATTTCATCCCACGCCCCCTTTACAATTCCCGAAAAATATAAAGGTAAATTTCCGAAAGGAACTACTGAAATCCATGAGTCTATTGCATATACCGATTTTGCTTTGAAAAAATTTTTCGAATCAGCCGAAAAAATGCCATGGTACAATAATACTATTTTTATTGTCACAGCAGATCACACCTCTTCTACCGGTGAGCAGGAAGCCTGCAAAAACAATGTAGGGAAATTTAGAATTCCAATCTTATTTTATGTTCCAAACGATGCTTCCATGATTGGGATTGATGAAAAAAATTTCCAGCAAATTGATATTTTGCCAAGCTTGGTAGATTATCTTCAATTAAACACAGAATTGATTTCTTACGGAAAATCGTATAAATCAGAGCATGATTTTGTGGTTAATTATCTGGACAATATATACAATCTGGAAATGGGCGATTTTTATCTGGCTTTCGACGGAAACAACACATTAGGTCTTTACAATTGGAAAAAAGACCCGCTCTTAAAAGAAAATCTAACAGAAAAAGAACCTGAGACAAAAGAAAGAATGGAGCGTTTTATAAAAGCTTATATCCAATCTTTTAACCATAGAGTTTCAAAAAACAAGCTGACAATTCGACAGAAATAAAGATAATTGCTTAGATTTGTGCAACAATGCAATGATATGAAGATCTTGATAATTCAGCACAAAATGATTGGAGATGTACTTATTTCCTCTTTGTTGTGCGAAAATCTTAAAAGAATTTTTCCTAATGCTACTACTGATTACTTGGTCAACAGCAATACATTGCCTGTTTTAGAAAACAATCCATTTATTGATCAACTCATTGTATTTGACGAAAAAGAAAACAAAGGTTTACTAAAATTGATCCGTTTTAGCAAAAAAACAAACAATAACCAATACGACGTGGTGATTGATGCGTATTCAAAGATTCAAAGTTGGGTCAATGTTTTCATCAATCAGGCACCACAAAAGATTTCCTATAAAAAAACAGGAAGAACGTTTTTATACACAGACAATGTAATAAAACACAACGAACCAGAATCCTCTTTAGGACTGGCTATTGAACATCGTTTGGCTCTATTGAAACCACTGGGAATAGAAATGCCATTGGCAACAAAACCAAAACTATATTTATCCGAAAGTGAAATTGAAAAAGCTAAAAACAGCTTTGAAAAACATCAGGTAAATCCAAACAGAAAAACCGTGATGATTAGTCTTTTGGGTTCAGATAAAAGTAAAACATATCCATTGGAAAAAATGGGACAAATGGTTGATTTTTTAGGTTTGAATTATAATGTAAATATCCTGTTTAATTATTTTCCAAATCAATTGCATCAGGCAGAAGAAGTTTATAACCGGCTTTCGCCAGACACACAATCTAAAATCTATTTTGATTTATTAGGCGAAGATTTGCGTTCGTTTATCGCATTGACAAACGAATGTGATTTAATTATTGGAAACGACGGCGGAGCAATCAATATGTCGAAAGCTTTAGATAAAAAAACGTTTACCGTATTTTCGCCCTGGATTGATAAAAATGTATGGGCAACTTTTGAAGATGGAATTAATCATACAAGCGTTCATCTAAAAGATTATTTTCCTAAAAAATTAAACGGATTTACAAACAGACAGATAAAAAAGCAAGTAAATTCTTTTTATTCTTATTTTGAATTTGATTTATTTAAAGAAAAGTTAAGGAAATTTCTTGATTTACATTTAAAATAAATAGTTTTGCACTGATAATAACATTCTCTAAAAAATATCCTCTTGAGTACAAAGATTTCTGCATTAATCATCACTCTGAATGAAGCGAAAAACATACGGGATTTAATTAAAAATCTGGATTTTGCAGATGAAATAATTATTGTGGATTCTTACAGTACCGATGATACTTTGGCTATTTTAGAAGAATTCAGCCACGTAAAAGTTCATCAACATACTTTTACTGATTTTTCTACTCAACGCAACACGGCTTTAAAATACGCTTCACATCACTGGGTTCTTTTTATTGATGCAGACGAGAGAATCTCTGAAAATCTAAAAAATGAAATATTAAGCACTGTCCGGTTAAATAAAACTAAACAAGGTTACTATTTTAAAAGAAAATTTTACTTTTTGAACAAACCCGTGTATTTTTCAGGATTGAGAACCGATAAAAATTTAAGACTCTTCAAAAAAGAAGGTGCTAAATACCGTGGCTTGGTTCATGAAAAGTTGAACATTACCCATACGGGAACGTTCCGGAATTATCTGACACATTATTCTTATAGCAGTTACGAACATTTCAGAGATAAAGTAATTTATTACAACAAACTTAAGGCGATAGAAAAAATTCAGAAAGGAGTAAAACCCAACTATTTTATGGCTGCCTTCCACCCTATTTATACTTTTCTGAACCGTTATTTTTTCCGTTTAGGAATTTTGGATGGCAAAAAAGGGTACATCATTTCTAAAATTTATGCCGAAGGAGTCAAAGAGCGTTATAAAGAAATGGAAAGAATTTACAAGAAAAATCAAAAATAACCCGTTTTTTCAATCTTACAGGATATATTAATTTGTGATAATCTGTGTTAATTTAATATGGAAAGGTTTCCACTTTTGCTATATGGATATTTTGGTTCAAAACAACATAGGTGTTCGAGAGGCGAAAAATACTAAGAACCTCAGTTCGATT
>DATGMY010000169.1:0-3344 GCA_035307005.1 Flavobacterium sp.
GAGCGATTGATTATTTTGGGTGGACAGGAAATTTCAAAAACAGATGTAGAATTATTTGCCTCTAAATAGAATGAAGTTAAAAAAAATCAACGAAAACTTACAAAAAGCATTGATTGAAAACGGTTTAACAGAAGCTTCAAAAGTTTTAACAGAAGCCTTTGGAATCATAAAATCGGGTAATGATGCGGTGCTGATCGTAAAAGAAGAGTGGGAACGGGAAGATATTATTGCTATTTCGGTTATTCAACGTTTAGAAAAACCTTTTATGGAATCGCCGCGTGCATTGATCGTGGTACAAGAGAAAGAGGAAGCTCTGCGGATGCAGGAAAAGTTCGAAAAATATGCCAAATACACCGGTTTGCGTATTTTTATGTGCCACGAAAAAACCGATCTGGACGAAGATAAAAACCTTATTTCCTTGGGAATCGATGTATTGATTGGAACACCTGAACGACTGAATCTGATGCTTAGCGTTGCCGGTTACGATGTCAATCAGCTCAAAATATATGTCATTAATGATGTGGATGAATTGTTGCGCAAGCGTTTTGATACTCGTTTGTATCGCTTGTCAGAAAGCATCGGAAAGACACAGCGCCTGTATCTTACTCATCAGGAAACAGAACGTTTGGAAACTTTTGTAGATAAAACGATGTTAGACAGTTATTGGTTTTCTGATGAAGAAGATGATTTTGAGGAATAAAAAAATGATTGCAATTGCAATCATTTTTTTTATTCTTCTTTTTGTCCCATTGCCATAAGATAGGATTTTAAAAAAGGTTCAATATTACCATTCATTACACTTTCTACATCGCTGGTTTCAAATTGCGTACGTACGTCCTTCACCAATTTGTATGGATGCATTACATAATTCCGGATTTGAGAACCCCATTCAATTTTCATTTTTCCTGCTTCGATTTCATCGCGTTTTGCCTGACGTTTTTTCAGTTCGATTTCATACAACTGTGATTTTAAGAGTTGCATTGCTTTGGTCTTATTGTCCAGTTGCGAACGTGTTTCAGAGTTTTCAATGATAATACCGGTGGGGTGGTGTCGTAAACGAACAGCCGTTTCCACTTTGTTTACATTTTGACCTCCGGCGCCGGACGAACGCATTGTTTCCCACGAAATATCCGACGGGTTGATTTCTATCTCAATGGTATCGTCTGCCAGTGGATAGACATACACCGAAGCAAAAGACGTATGACGCTTGGCATTGCTGTCAAACGGAGAAATCCGTACCAGACGATGCACACCGTTTTCGCCTTTCAAATAACCAAATGCGTATTCGCCTTCAAATTCCAGTGTTACGGTTTTTACACCGGCAACTTCACCTTCCTGAAAGTTAAGCTCTTTGATTTTATAGCCATTCTTTTCGCCCCACATCAGGTACATCCGCATCAGCATCGAAGCCCAGTCACAGCTTTCTGTACCTCCGGCACCTGCTGTAATCTGCAACACGGCACTCATACTGTCACCTTCGTCTGAAAGCATATTTCTAAACTCCAGATCTTCGATCAGGAGTAAGGTTTTTTCGTATTGTTGTGTTACTTCTTCAGCGGTTGCATCACCTTCGTTATAAAACTCCAGAGTGATTTGAAGTTCTTCCTGATGAGCTAATGCCTCTTCGTAACCTTCGACCCATTTTTTCTTGGAACGAATGTTTTTCACAATCAGCTCGGCTTCTTTGGCGTTGTTCCAGAAATCAGGAGCATACGTTTTTTCTTCTTCGTTTTGAATTTCGATTAATTTCTTATCGATGTCAAAGATACCTCCTCAACGCGCCAAGGCGTTCCATAAGGTTCTTGATCTGATCCTGTGTTACCATTTTTTGAAAAATTTTCAACAAAAATACGCAACAAAATCCATATCTTTAAAGAAAAAGAAGAATATATGAAAGCAGTTGGTTTAATGATTGGGTTGGCACTTCTTTGTTTTGGATGCGTATCTTCTCAAAATACCCCTTTGAAATATACAGATGAAGTAGATCAAAAAGGGAAAACGGTTTTTGAAGACGGTTCGGTCAAAATTTCCAATCCGGAAGTGGAATATGAGGTTGTTATTTTTGACAATCAGTTTGAACGATGGTTTGTAACCCGTGCCCGTCCACGTGGATATTACAGCAAAACTTTTTTGGAGAGTAAAAACAGACAGTGGGTCAATAGCTTTAATGCAAAAACCAGAGCAGGTACGCGTGGATTTGATTATACGATTGACTATCAGTCTTCGATTGATTACGGGTATGAAGTGAATTATATGATTTACCATTATTTGTTGTACTTTCAGGAAACAAACCGTATCCGATTGGATTAAAATCCGTATTTTTGTTAGTTAGAAATATTAAAAATCAATGAACAGGTTAAAAGAAAAATGGGGGATAACCTCTAACTTTCAATTGGTAATCATTTTTATCGTTTTTGCAATTACAGGGAGTACTTCGGCCTATATTACACGTCCGGTTTTAGCACTGATCGGCATTACCAAAGATACAATGAACCCATTGCTTTACTGGCCTTTGTCATTGTTACTGATTCTTCCGGTTTATAAAGTGCTCTTAATCATCATCGGGACACTTTTTGGGCAACATACGTTTTTCTGGAATTTTGTCAAAAAAATGCTGTTCCGTATGCGATTGGGATTTTTGTACGGAGTTAAAAACAGTTAGGAAATTAGTGGATGAGTTTATTCCAACAATTACTTCTTATGCACAATAAAAATACACGGTCTTTTATGTAAATCCAATTTGTGTTTTTTCCAGAAACTAACGGGTTTGGTCAGCATAATTTCTGTTGGAAGCGTTAAATCACAGGCTACACAGAGTAAAGTGTTTGGGTGCAATGTCTGTACCATTTCTTCCATTAACTGATTGTTTCGGTAAGGGGTTTCAATAAATAATTGCGATTGATTTCGTTCAAAAGACCATTTTTCTAAATTTTTCAACATAGCTCTTTTCTCACTTTTGTCAATCGGCAGATAACCGTTGAACGTAAACGACTGTCCGTTCATTCCCGAACCCATCAGAGAAAGTAAAATTGAAGAAGGTCCTACCATTGGAACTACTTTAATACCTTTTTGATGTGCAAGACTTACAATAACCGCACCAGGGTCGGCAACTCCGGGACAACCCGCATCGCTCATCAAACCCATATTTCTACCTTCGAGCAGTGGTTGGAGAAATGATTGAATCTCCTTTTCATCGGTATGTTTGTTCAACTCGAATAAATTCAAAATGGATTGCTGCTTTTCAGGAACCATTGCTTTGATGAATTTCCGTGCAGCTTTACTGTTTTCCACCACATAATCATCAATTAATGAAACGGCACGTATAACACTCGCAGGCAATACTT
>DATGMY010000170.1:0-3127 GCA_035307005.1 Flavobacterium sp.
AATCCTTTTCCACGAACCAATGTACAAATATTGGAATTCTGAATGTATTCATTCATTTTTTCACGAAACAATTCCCCGAGTTTATCCGCATTTTCAGCTAATTGTTCATCAATTACCACATCCAACGCTGCCATTGCAATGGTTGCTGCCAACGGGTTTCCGCCAAAAGTAGATCCGTGCTGACCTGGTTTAATGACATTCATAATTTCATCGTTTGCCAACACTGCCGACACCGGATACATCCCTCCCGAAAGTGCTTTTCCTAAAACCAAAACATCCGGTTTCACGTTTTCATGATCTACTGCCAGCATTTTTCCGGTACGTGCAATGCCCGTTTGTACCTCATCTGCAATAAACAACACATTGTGTTCTTTACACAATTGGTAAGCTTCGGAAAGATAACCTTCATCCGGAACAAAAACCCCTGCTTCTCCCTGAATAGGTTCTACTAAAAAGCCGGCAATGTTTTTATTGGAAAGAACTTCTTTCAATGCTTCGAGATCATTGTAAGGAATTCTCATAAAACCACCGGTGTAAGGTCCGTAGTTTTTACGGGCATCCGGATCGTTTGAAAAGGAAATAATCGTAGTTGTGCGTCCGTGGAAATTGTTTTCACAAACGATGATCAATGCCTGATCTTCTTCGATTCCTTTTACTTCATACGCCCATTTACGGGTGAGCTTAATCGCTGTTTCCACCGCCTCTGCTCCCGAATTCATCGGCAATACTTTGTCAAAGCCAAACAATTCAGTTATTTTATTCTCATAAACTCCCAGTCTGTCGTTGTAAAACGCACGGGAAGTCAATGCCAGTGCACTCGCCTGATCTGTCATTGCTTTAATCAGTTTTGGATGACAATGTCCCTGGTTCACTGCCGAATATGCCGATAAAAAGTCATAATATTTTTTCCCTTCTACGTCCCATACATACACACCTTCGCCTTTTGACAGGACTACAGGAAGCGGATGATAGTTGTGAGCGCCGTGTTTTTCTTCTAATGCAATGATTTCGTTTGAAGTTAACTGATTCAAATTCATACAAATATATTTTTATTGATACTTTGCTATTCCTGCTTTTACGGAGAGAAATCATCCGAGGGCAAGTTACTTAAAAAATGTGGTTTATGAAAGATTATACTCATTCTAAATTAACACGGATATCAACAATCCCGTTTCAATGTTGTATTTTTGCCAAATGGCAAGAAAGAAGAAAGACAAAATCGTATTCGAACACGTAGAAGTCCTTGATGCAGGAGCAAAAGGCGTATGTGTAGCAAAAGCTCCGGACGGAAAAGTAATTTTTGTTCCCAATGTGGTTCCGGGAGATGTTGCAGATATTCAAACCGTAAAAAAACGCAAAGCGTATTACGAAGGAAGAGCCACACACATTCATTCCTATTCGCCCCATCGCACAGAACCTGTTTGTGAACATTTTGGGGCGTGCGGCGGTTGTAAATGGCAAAATATGAAGTACAGCCAGCAATTGGTGTACAAGCAACAAGAGGTGTACAATCATTTAAAACGTATCGGAAAAATTGATTTACCCGAATTTGAACCGATTTTAGGTTCTGAAAAACAGTTTTTTTACCGGAACAAAATGGAGTTTTCATTTTCCAATGCCCGTTGGCTTACTCCCGAGGAAATTCAGTCGGGCGAAGAGCTTGGCAGAGAGAATGCACTGGGATTCCATATTCCGAAAATGTGGGACAAAATCCTCGACATCAAAAAATGCTGGTTGCAGCAAGATCCGTCTAATGACATCCGTAACGAAATCCGCACCTTTGCCAACAAACATCAGATGGCGTTTTTTAATCCGAGAGAAAACTCCGGTTTTTTGCGTACACTGATGATCCGCACCGCATCTACAGGCGAGATTATGGTGTTGCTTCAGTTTTTTAAAGAAGATAAAACAAACAGAGAATTGTTGCTGGATTTCATCAAAGAGCGTTTCCCGATGATTACTTCGCTGCAATATGTGATCAATACGAAACTCAACGATACTATTTACGACCAGGAAGTGGTTTGCTATCACGGCAGGGATTATATTCTGGAAGAAATGGAAGGACTGCAATTCAGGGTTAATGCCAAATCGTTTTATCAGACCAATTCAGAACAAGCTTACGAATTGTATTCCATTACCCGTGATTTTGCCGGATTGACCGGCGAAGAACTTGTGTACGATTTATATACAGGAACAGGAACCATTGCACAATTCGTATCCAAAAAAGCGAAAAAAGTCATTGGTGTGGAAGCCGTTTCCGAAGCCATTGCCGATGCAAAAATTAACGCAAAACACAACAATATTACCAATTGTGAGTTCTTTGCCGGCGATATGAAAAATGTTTTCAACGACGAATTTATTTCCACCCACGGACAGCCTGATGTCATCATTACCGATCCGCCCCGCGATGGGATGCATAAGGATGTAGTGGCACAAATCCTGAAAATTGCCCCGAAACGCATTGTTTATGTAAGCTGTAATTCGGCAACACAGGCACGGGATCTAGCATTGATGGATGAAAAATACCAAGTAGTGAAAGTACGTCCGGTAGATATGTTTCCGCAGACACATCACGTAGAAAACGTGGTTCTTTTGGAAAAAAGGTCTTAATAAAATAATTTCTTGAAACCGAAATTCTTTTATTTTGCCTCACCTGGATTTACTTCGTAAATCCGACCTCTCCCAAGGAGAGGTGAAAGCGGAAACCCCGAGGCTCTGCCTCGGGGAATTATATTAGATTAAGAGCCTGTTTAAATTTATATTGTAAAAAATGTTTATCGCTTATTTTTGAGGTAAAAGAGTCGAAATTTTGCAGCGATAGCCAGAAGCTATCGTAAAAATTTACTAAACCACTATGGATTTTCAGTCCATAGGTTTGATTTCAGACTGAAAGTCTGATTGAAAAAAACCACGGATTAAAGGATTTACACAGATTTTTTATCATCCTAAAAATCCTTTAATCCGTGGCAAAAATTTTTAGAAACTGAAAGTCTTGCACTTAAAGTGCATAGTTTCAACTAACGAATGAGACCAATGAATTTTGTAGCCATAAAGAAGCATAAACAAATTATTAGAAGAATTTTAAACAGGCTCTAAAAATTCCCGCCTCAAAAAAGCAAACGGTTCA
>DATGMY010000171.1:0-4779 GCA_035307005.1 Flavobacterium sp.
TATTACAAAGCACCGGAAAATTCCGGTGCTTTTTTTATTCCTATAAATCAATTGATTATACTTAAAAAAATCCTTCTCTCAATTTTTGGCACAGCTATTGAATAGAACTAATCAAAGAACATATTTTATAACATTAAAAAATAAAAATTATGAAAGGGATTATTACATTAGCAATATTTGCACTTGGTTTAAGTGGATTTGCACAGCAACGTCAATTGGTAAAACAACAAGATCACCGTCAGGATTACCGAAACATTACTACAAACAACAGATATGGAAATTTCGATTTCAGCAGATTGGGATTAACCCTACGTCAGGAGCGTTTGTTGGTAGATTTATTAAAAGACAAACAAAATGAAGAGTGGTCTATTTTGAGAAAATACAAAAACCCTCAATCAAGACTGATCCAATTAGACCGTACGTATGATCGTAAAATTCAGAATCTTTTAAGCAGATCTCAATATGATAAATGGACTAAAATATATGCATATCAATACAATGCTTACAACAACAAACGATGGGTATAATCTGTTTATTTTGCATAACTAAAACTCCCGATGCTTTTTAACTTCGGGAGTTTTTCTTGTTTGTATATTTGTTAAAACAAAGATATTCAAGACAGCCATATCCTTACAAAAGCTCCAGCAATTCTTTGGAAGAAAGATAGGACTGCAAAAACAGTAATTCTTTAAAATGTTCGTCTAAAAAAATAAGCGTCGGATAGATTTCTTGCCGCTTTTTTATGTAATGGTGTACCAATTCGTGGTAACCCGATTTCATTCCCGTAGGAACAAATTTGTAAGTCACTCCTTTGTGTGTAACTTCTTCTTTAGACCCGCCGTCAAAAGAAATCACGTAATAGTTTGTATTGAGTTTTTCTATGACGTTCTTGTCTTTAAAGGTCGTTTTTTGCAACCTTTTGCAATATTGACACCAGTCGGTATAAAAATAAAGCAGTATCGGCCGGGGTTGTTTCCCGACCAACTGCTCCACTTGTTCAAAGCTATATGTTTGCAGTTCTTGTGAATGGCTTTGAACGGAGAAAATAAAAAATAATACTAATACAAACTGCTTCAAATTAAATTAATTATTTTAGATTGACATTCGCCTTTATAACTTTTTAACCTTCTAACTTTTATAACTCAAAAATGATACCTGATTCCTAAAAACGTTCTGATTCCCTGATTGGCTGCATATACATAAGACGGATCAAAAACCAAACCATACGGATTGTCGGGTGTACGTATCGCGTTTCCATTCGGGTCAAACTGTACGTTTTTATCAAACGGATCATTTGTTCTGGAAATCAAAAACGGAAGATTTTTGCTCGGTGTCCAGTTCAAAAGGTTTTTTACACCTCCGTAAACCTCAAAATTCTTAAATCCTTTATAGGTCAATTGAATGTTTTGAATGCTATATGTTTCTGAATATTCCGGTCGCGGATCCCATTCGCTAACCAAAGGCAAACGCATCGGTCCAAAAAGATTTCCGGTATAATCAATATCTAAATCAATGGAAGGAATGCTGTATGAAATTGCCCAGGTTCCCGAAAAACGCTCAGTAAGCATCTGGCGTTCCTTTATACCGTCTTCCACCGTAGATACATCCATCAATGTAGCACCTACCAAAAATTTCAATCCGCTGCCCAAAATCAAATCCACATTGGCACTTACTCCTTTAGAAACTGCGTGCCCGTCTAAGTTTGAATAAATAATCTGATTGGGATTGGTGTCGTAATCCGGAAAAATAGCATTGGTAAAATGTGTGTACCACGACGAAGCTTCCAATTGTAAAACATTCGTACCAAAATACCATTGTTTCAGATAACTTACATTGACATTGTAGGACTGTTCGGGTTTCAGATCTTCCAGAACAATTACATCTCGTGCTCCCGAAAGTGCTGCGTGCTCTTCTGTAAACAAATTAACCACCCTAAACCCTGTTCCGGCATTCAGACGAAATACATCGCCTGCTTCTGATTTGTATCGATAAGCAAACCGCGGTGTAAAAATAGAACCGTGAGTGTTGTTATAATCATACCGTGCACCCAACAAAATGCTGTGTTTATCGTTGAAAGAAATTTCATCCTGAACAAAAATTCCGGGCATTGTAATCTCATCTTTGGTTTCAGTAGCCGGTGTATTGTCGTCATAAGAAGTATAACGAAACGCCGCTCCAAAAAGCATATCGTGATTTCCCCACTTCTTATCCCAGGTCAATTGAGTAAATCCTACTTTTTGTTTCGCCATATAAGGCGTATCGCCATACATAGAATTTTGGTCGTGATCGGCATACGAAAAAGAGAGAAACATTTTTTCCGAAAAGGGCAGCTCATACGTTCCCATCAATTCATAACGACTCGTAAAAATAGATTCCCCGTACACTTCATCGCCACCTCTGAAACTTTTGTTCCAATTCATTTCTCCTCCCCAACGGTCTTCATAAAAATAACGCGCAGCAACAGAAAACAGCTTGTTGCTTTTTCGGGTAAAATTCCACTTTTGAAAAACAGAGAATCGGTCTTGAAGTGTCAAATCGGTAAAATTATCTCCGTTTTTATCAATGGGATTGGAATAATTAAAATAATTCACTCCTAATAATAAATGTGCTTTTTCGCCTACTTTAGTACTTACACCTACATCAGTATTTACTTCGCCCCACGAGGTTCCAAAAACATCTGCTGAAAAAAGCGGTGCGTTTTTAGGGTTTTTAGTAATGACATTGATCAAACCGCCAACTGCTTCACTTCCGTATAATGATGAAGCCGGACCTTTTACCACTTCGATCCGTTCGATTAATGAATTGGGAATTCCCGACAGACCGTAAACCGTAGAAAGTCCGCTCACAATCGGCATTCCATCAATTAATACAAAGGTATAAGCACCTTCTAATCCGTTGATGTGAATATCGCCTGTATTACAAACACTGCAATTGACCTGCGGACGAACACCGTTTACAATCTGCAAGGCTTCAAATACATTCGATGTAGGGTTCTTTTTAAAAAAAGCCGGGGTATAAACTTCAACAGGAACCAAGCTTTCCGAACGAAGTACCGGTTTCATTGTTCCCGAAATAACCATTTCTTCCAGTGTATCATCGTTCAGCGTATCCTGTACAACTTGTGCAAAGGTTGACAAAGTCGTTATTAAAGAATAGGCTATTAGTATTTTATATTTCATTTGGTTTAATTTTAGACAAAGCTAAAAATTAATTTTAATAAACTAAAAAATAAAATTAGATATTTTTAATTTATTTTTTTTAACTTTGAAATTTCAAATTCAATCAAAGATGCTAACGCACGCAGAAGAAAATTATTTAAAAGTTATTTATCACTTGTCACAAACGGAAGACGAAGGCATCTCTACCAATGCCATTGCACAAAAAATCGATACCAAAGCCTCGTCTGTGACCGATATGATTAAAAAACTGAACGAAAAAGAACTGATCACACACGAAAAATACAAAGGTGTTTCCATTACTGCCAAAGGAATGCATACCGCCAAAATGATCATCAGAAAACACCGTTTATGGGAAGTTTTTTTGGTGGATAAATTAAATTTTAACTGGGACGAAGTACACGACGTTGCTGAAGAACTGGAACATATTAAATCGGAAAAGTTAATCAATGCTCTGGACGCTTTTTTGGGATTTCCGAAAGAGGATCCGCACGGAGATCCGATTCCCAATGCCAATGGCGAAATGGTTGTGCGTGAAAAGGAACTGTTGATGGAAACAGAAGTCAACCAACAATATATGTGTGTGGGCGTAAAGGATACTTCCCCGGAGTTTCTTCAATATTTAGACCGTCAAAAAATTGCTTTGGGAAGTACTTTTAAGGTATTGGAACACGAGAATTTTGACCATTCGGTTACTATTTTGCTTCGTAACAATGAATTGACGCTTTCCAAAGTCGTGGCACAAAACCTCTTTGTAAAAAAGACCTGATATGTTCGAGTCCATAATTGCATATTTCGAGTCCATAAACCCAATCTGGGCGGCACTCGCAGCCGGACTTTTTACCTGGGCAATGACTGCTATTGGTGCGGCGTTGGTTTTTGTATTTAAAAATCCAAGTAAAAAACTCCTTGACGGTATGCTAGGCTTTACCGGCGGTGTGATGATTGCCGCAAGTTTCTGGAGCCTACTGGCACCTGCTATTAAAATGAGTTCCGGCGAAGGGTTTGTAAAAGTAATGCCTGCTGCAGTTGGTTTTGCCTTGGGAGCATTGTTCCTGTTTGGTCTGGACAAATTATTGCCCCATTTACACCTGAACCACGATGTTTCACAAGCCGAAGGTGTAAAAACCAAAACACCCTGGCAAAAAACAACGTTGCTGGTTTTGGCGATTACACTACACAATATCCCCGAAGGATTGGCTGTAGGAATTTTATTTGGAGGTGTTGCAGCAGGAGTTCCCGAAGCCACCATTGCCGGAGCATTGATACTGACATTAGGCATCGGTCTTCAGAACCTGCCTGAAGGATTGGCAGTTTCGTTTCCTTTACGAAGAGCCGGAATGAGTAAAAGCAAAAGTTTTATCTACGGACAAAGCTCAGCATTGGTCGAACCCGTTTCCGCTGTCATCGGTGCGTTAGCAGTCGGTTTTTTTACTCCGGCTCTTCCCTATGCATTGGCTTTTGCCGCCGGAGCAATGGTTTTTGTTGTTATTGAAGAAGTTGTACCCGAAACCCAACAAGGCGACAACAGCGACATTGCTACTTTAGGCTTTGTTGGCGGATTTATCGTTATGATGGTGTTGGATGTGGCTTTGGGATGATT
>DATGMY010000172.1:0-4651 GCA_035307005.1 Flavobacterium sp.
AACACCAATACAAATGCACCAACAACAAGAATTAATACCAAAATCTTACAAAATGAAAAACAGTACAAATACGAATATCTGTACTGTTTAAAATAAAGTTTTATTTGTTTAATCCTGTATCATTTTTTCAGGACGTTACAAAATATAGTTCAAAACTACGCACTTTCAGTGCATCAACTTTGGTTTCTAAAAAGGTTAAGCTACAAATGGTACGAATTTTTACAAAATAATTAGTGTGAATTTGTGTAATTCGTGGCTACTTTAAAATCGGACTTTCAGTCCATAGTGGTTTATTTTTTTGTAGTTAAAGTCTTTCTTGCATTTTCTTCTATTATCTTTGCACCACTTATTTTTAGAAAATGATTACAGTAAACGATGTTGCCGTTCAGTTTGGTGCAACCACTTTGTTTAGCGGTGTAAATTTCGCTATCAACGAAAACGATAAAATAGCCCTGATGGGTAAAAACGGTGCGGGAAAATCCACCTTATTGAAAATTGTAGCCGGAATCAACAAGCCTTCTTCGGGAACTATTGCAGCACCCAAAGAAGCCGTAATTGCTTATCTTCCTCAGCATTTATTGACACAGGACAACGCCACCGTTCGTGAGGAGGCTTCAAAAGCTTTTGACGAAATTTTCAAAATGAAAACGGAGATCGAAGAGCTTAATGAACAACTGACGGTACGCACCGATTACGAAAGCGCCGATTATATGAAGCTTATCGAGCGTGTTTCTGAGGTGAGCGAGAAGTTTTATTCGATCGAAGAAATCAATTACGAAGCCGAAGTAGAAAAAGTGCTGAAAGGAATCGGTTTTACCCAAATGGATTTAGACCGCCCGACTTCCGAATTTTCCGGTGGTTGGAGAATGCGTATCGAGCTGGCAAAAATCTTGTTGCGAAAACCTGATTTGATTCTTTTAGATGAACCTACGAACCATTTGGACATCGAATCCATTCAATGGCTGGAGGACTTTTTGGTAAATTCCGCCAAAGCCGTAATGGTTATTTCCCACGACCGTGCGTTTGTGGACAATATTACCAACCGTACCATCGAAGTAACAATGGGACGCATTTACGATTACAAAGCAAAATATTCCGATTATTTAGAGTTGCGTAAGGATAGAAGAATTCATCAACAAAAAGCGTATGATGAGCAGCAAAAATTCATCGCTGAAAATAAAGCTTTTATAGAGCGTTTTCGTGGTACTTTTTCAAAAACAGAGCAAGTGCAATCGCGTGTGCGTATGTTAGAAAAATTGGTATTGGTAGAGGTTGATGAAGTGGATACTTCGGCATTGCGGTTAAAATTTCCGCCTGCACCACGCTCGGGACAGTATCCTGTGATTGTGGAAGGATTGTCAAAAAACTACGACGATCACGTTGTTTTTAAAGATGCTAATATGGTAATCGAACGCGGACAAAAAGTAGCTTTGGTCGGTAAAAACGGAGAAGGAAAATCGACAATGGTCAAGGCAATGATGGGCGAGATTGATTTTGAAGGAAAATTAGAAATCGGGCATAATGTCAAAATAGGTTATTTTGCTCAGAATCAGGCATCGTTGTTAGATGAAAATATAACCATTTTTGAAACCATCGACCGGATTGCCGAAGGAGATATCCGTACACAGATTAAAAATATTTTGGGTGCATTTATGTTTTCAGGCGAAGACATCGACAAAAAAGTAAAAGTATTGTCGGGCGGAGAAAAAACACGTCTGGCAATGATTAAATTACTTCTTGAACCTTATAATATGCTGATTCTCGATGAGCCTACCAACCATTTAGATATGAAAACCAAAGACATCATCAAAGATGCTTTAAAAGAATTTGAAGGAACAGTGATTCTGGTTTCACACGACCGTGATTTCTTAGACGGATTGGCAGAAAAAGTTTTTGAATTTGGCAATAAACGTGTGAAAGAACATTTTGAAGACATCAAAGGATTTTTGGCATATAAAAAGATGGAATCTTTGAAAGAGATTGAAAAATAAACTTTTTGAGGTCATTAGTTAACTACATACAATTAAATTTCTTTAAAATCAGTATAATAAAAGTCCTGTCATTCGGTAAATTAAACAAATTTCTCGCTAATAATTACAAATGAGTAGCTTAGAAGACAAGATTACAATTGATAATATCGAAGTTTTTGCCAATCTTTGCTTCACTTGTTTATTATTTTTTAGCGTTCAGTGATTTTTAACTCCTCTTTAGCCTTTCCGGACAAGACAACTGAAGGTAAAGCCGAACAGAGCGAAGCTAAAGTTTAGTTATTGTGTTTAGTCAGAATTAATCGTTTAATCTACTTTCAATGTCCATTTGTTGATGTAAAATTCTAATGATTTCTATTTCGCTTTCTTTCAAATTGATTCGATAGAAAATAAAATGTGATTTTACTTTTGTGCGATAATAATTTTTTCTGATATGGCTATAATCTTTCCCTGAAGTTGGATTTTCAGTTAGGTATTCAATTTCGTCAAGAATTAAATTGTAATATCTATCTGCCTGTTCTTTAGACCAAGTTTCAAAAGTATAAAGCCAAATATTTTCAAGATCAACTTGTGCTTCGTTACTGATTTTAATGTTCATTATTCAGAAACATATTTTTGATGAAAGGTTTCTAAAAGTTTCTTTTTATTGAAGTTTTTTACAAAACCAGATTTTTCGCCTTTTTTGAGTTCTTTAATAAGTTCAGATTTTTTAGTTTCTTCGTGTTCAAACATTCTTAGAGCTGCACGCACAACTTCACTTGCAGAAGAAAACTTTCCAGAATTAACTTGTTCACTTATGAACTTATCAAAATAGTCACCGAGTAATATTGAAGTGTTTTTTGCCATAATTTCAATCTTTGATACAAAAGTACCAAAACTTGGTATTTTGTACAATTCTTTGGATGTTAAATTTTATTTGTTTTGGTGTTCAGTGATTTTTAATTCATCTTTAGCCTTTCCGAGCAAGACGACTCAAGGCAAAGCCGAACAGAGCGAGGCTAAAGTTTAGTTATTAGTGGCAGTATTTTATCCATCAATTCGTATTTCTTTTGCGTCAAAGTCCGACATTGTTAATGTAAAAGTATGATTTCTGTCGTGGTAGCTTTCGAAAGCAATTTGCCAGACAATTGGCTTGCTTACACATCTTGAAAGTCCAAGATAAACTGGTTTAAACTCTTTATGAAAATCGTTGATTTTAAAACCTTCTTCCCAATTTCTAAATTCATTTTCTATTAAAGGTGAAATTACTTTCGTAATAGCCAAATAATTCTCCTCAATACTTCTGAAAAAGTCAATTTGTTTTTGTGTCGCCCCAGTAATTTCTCCGTCTATTCCGATTTCTATTTTTTGATCAGAAGGTTTAAAATGTCGCCTACATTCAAAATAACTTTTCAATGAATCTTTGCCGTTATCTTGAAATAACATTGTCCCAAAGAATTCATTTTCAAGTTTTGTCGGTTTTCGGAATATAAAATCTAAAAATCCCATTGATTGTCAACTTAATTATTGGTACTAACATCAGACTATGAAAAAACTTCACAATCCTCTCAAATATAGCAAAATAGTAGTACTAAAAATACATTTTTTGTATTTTTAAAGATACAACACATCTAAGGAATTTCTCGATATCAACTACAAATGAGTAGTTTAGAAGATAAGGTTATAGCTGACAATCTTGTTCGGTTTATTGAAGCCTTTGTTTTACTTCGTTCTCCTTCTTTTAATTTCCGTTCCCAATAAATCCAGTTCTCTGTTGGTTTGTCCGGCAACAGAAGTATTCTCTTCGGCACGGCGAATCAGATACGGTATCACTTCATAAACAGATCCAAACGGGAGATATTTCGCAACATTGTAATGATGTTGTGCCAGATTATAACTGATATTGTCGCTCATTCCATATAATTGACCAAACCAAATGCGCTTGTCGTTGTGTCCCATATTGCGTTCACGCATTTTTTCAATCAGGGTATAATTACTTTCTTCGTTATGTGAACCCGCAAACAATGCCATTTTATTATCGAGGTTTTCCAGAATGTAATGAGCGGTTTTATCAAATGTGGCATCTGTTTGAGCTTTGGTGGCGCAAATAGGTGAGGGGTAACCTTTTTCGGCGGCACGTTCGCGTTCTTTTTCCATATAGGCACCGCGAACTACTTTAAAACCGGTGTAGAAACCTTCAACCAAACCAATTTCGTGTGTTCTTTTTACAAAATCAAAACGATCCCAACGATACGTTTGTGCCGTGTTAAAAACAATACACTTTTCTTTGTTGTATTTACGCATCATATCCAAAACAATTTCGTCGGCTGCATCTTGCATCCAGCTTTGTTCAGCATCGATTAGAAGCAAAACATCTTTTTCGCAGGCGGTACGACAAATGGTATCAAAACGTTCTAAAACACGTTGCCATTCTTTTTCTTCTGCTTCGGTAAAAGGCAGGTTTTCTCCTTTTTTCTCGAATAAATAAAAGCGTCCCACACCGGTTGGCTTAAAAACAGCAAAGGGAATAGCTTCACGTTTTTGGGCAAATTCAATGGTTCTTAAAGTCATTTCCAAAGCGTGCTCAAACTGCTCTTCGGTTTCTTTTCCTTCGACGGAATAATCCAAAACAGCCGACACGCCTTTGGTGTACATTTTATCAACAACAGTGAGACAATCTTCTT
>DATGMY010000173.1:0-8885 GCA_035307005.1 Flavobacterium sp.
GCTGTTGGGTCAATCCCCACATACGCAACACGCATCTGCTCCATCAAATGTTCTTCTGTGCCTGGCATTACGTCGTGAAGCATTCCTCTCCAAGTCACTTCTTCAATAAAATTTTTCATCGTAAAATATAAATTTGTGCAAATATACTGTTTCAGTAAAAAAGAAAGCTACAAAAAAGTAGCTTTCTAAATTTTATTATTGAACTCATTTAAACGAGTTTATGTTTCAAAGTTTTAGAGGTCATTACTTAAATTCATATATATTGAAATAACGCCGTAAATCAATAGTGTTTTAAAATTAACATTATGTTTATCATGCTGTAAGCATCTTTACCGGCACTGATAAGAGATTCCTACGGAATGACAAACGTTGTGTTAAAGGGTTTTACAAAGTTTAAAAACAGGTAATTATCTGATGACCTCTACAAAGTTTTTATACAACAAGGGTTATTAAAATTCAATCTAACACAAATGTTGTTTTAATTAAACTTAAATTCAAATCCAAAATTAATAAATCTGCCAAAAACACTGTTATTACTAATGTTTAAAAATGAATTGTTTAATTCTTCTGTTATAAAATTACGTTCGTTAAAAACATTGTTTAATATAACAAAATAACGGTATTTTTTATCTTTATAAACCATTTCAAAATTAAGATTATTAAAATTGTCTTTATTTTGATAGAAATTTACCTGTTGGTAATTAAGGCTTAACCGCAATTTTTCATCTACAAAATGAGTTGTTACAGCTATATAATTCGTTAAAAAATTAAACACCCGGTTAGGCGATAAGCTATTATCAAACAGCATATGCGTATATTTTGGTCGATAATGCAATGAAACATTTGATGTAATAGCATAGTTTAATTTTAGTTCTGTTAAATAGATTTGAGCTTTTGTTTGTTCTACAGTTTGCGTATTTGGTATGTACTGATTTGTGTTTATTAAAAATTCGGGAACTATTTCTAAACTTAACGGAGTTTTATAGAATCCTTTTTTATAGGAACTTGACAATAAATAGAAACTGCTTTTTAATTGATCCGGAGATGTAAAAATTAAATCATGTTGAAATGATTGATTATTTTGATTTTTGGAAACCCCTGTTAAAAACGCCAGATTCAGCTCTTGTTTATTTTGAAAGTTTCGGTTAAAAGTAACTGAATTGGTAGTGTTGTAATAAGGTAGTAAATTTGTATTTGTAATAAAAACGGTTTGATAATCCATCAATACATTTCCTGAAATATAATTTTGTAACGTAAAAGGATTTATTCTTTTCATAGATTTAATTGCTAAATTGGTAAAATTATCCAAGTTGTAATTAACGTTCATATCGTACTGAATATAACCTTTTGTTTTATAATTATGTTGGTATTCTTTTGTTTGTTGTGGAAATCGCACATAAGAATATTCAAATGTTATATCGGTATAAAACTTTCCCAAATGTTGTGTGTAATTATAAAAACCTGTATTTATTTGGTTTTTGAATTGCTGTTTTTCAACCGAAAAATCTAACGAATTGGAATGTTTGGTATTAGTTAATTCGTTTTGTTGGTAACGATAACCCAGAGTGTGATTACCAAAATCAGGGATTGCATAGCGTAATTTTATGGTATTATTAAACGATTGCTGTTTGTTACTGTTGTTTTGAAAAAAATCATCGTTTAATGATAATCCCAAAAAATCTTTAATCGAAGTGTTTTCTGTTTTAAGATTGTTCTTCAGAAGAAAATTTTCGTTGGCATAAACAGTTTCGTTACTTAAACCCAATTTGTTGTTAATTGCCCATTCGGCTCTGTTGTTAAAATAATAGTTGTTTGAAAAATGTTTTTTATTAAAATTATTTTCAAAGGCACTAATCACGTAATTATTTAATTGTTGATCGAAATAAGTATAGTTAAAATCGGTTGTTAGCTTAAATTGCTGGTCTGTAAATTTGAATTGTATTTTATTTTTAGAATTATATTCGTTTATAAAATTATTTTCGTTATAGCTATTTACCAGATAGTTACCTAAAAACATCTGCCTTGTAAACGAATTTTTAATAAAATGATAGTTGCTGAAACTACCAAAATAAAAGTCAGATTTTTTACTAACCGGTACATTTAACGAAACACCTACAATTGAATTATTGTTGGTTTTAAAGTTACTAAAACCATACAATTCGCTATGATAACCATCTCGTGATTTTATATCGTCAATATCTACCGGCAACGACAACATTTTGGTAAAAGCTTCATCACCAATGTTTTTTATTTGGGTAATTCGTATGGTGTTTTGATTGAAGTTGTTATTCTCTGCAAAAAATTGTATGTTAATTTTATCGTTCAAAGAAAATAAATTGGTAAGCCCGCCTATCTTGGTATTGTTTCGGTAGCCTGCATCTAAACGCTGTTTGCCAAAAAAGGTTTTTTTTACATCTTTTTTAAGTTTAATATCAAGCACTACAAATCTCTCGTCATTGAGTAGCTTTTCTTTTATTTTCGCATTTTTTTCGTCAAAACGCACCTCTACATTATCAACTTTTGAAGGGTCTAATGATTTTGTAATCATTCCTGCACCAAAGTCTGAAACTTCTTTTCCGTCAACTAAAACTTTTCGTATCGTTTGTCCGTTTACTTCAATGCTGCCATCTGCCTGTATTTTAAAACCTTCTATTTTTGCTAAAACTTCTTCAAGTGATTGATCCTGATGCTTTGTAAAATGTTTAATATCGTATAAAATGGTATCTTTTTTTACAATGATGGGTCGTTGTGTTTCAATAACAATTTCATCAAGCTCTGAAAATTCCTCGGGTAATAGCAAATTAACTGTAATGGTATTTTCGTTATTGGTTGCTATAACGATGTGCCGGTTTATTTTTTCAAAACCTAATTTCGATGCTTCTAAACGATAGATTCCTGTTGGGTGTTTCTTTTTTAAAGCAAAGCTACCATTACTGCCTGATTGTGCATATTCTATAATTTTATTGGTGTTATCATCATACAAAATAATCATTGCGTTGGCAACAGGCTTTTTGTGTAAATCAAAGACACCGCCTTCTATTACAGTTTGTGACAACGTCTTTTGAAAAATTAATAAAAAAAACACCAGTATCCAAAAATTGCTTTTCATTTATTTGGCTTCTTTTATTTTTTTTCGGAAAAAATCTTCGTTGTGTTCCAATATATCTTTTCTGCTTATTAAAATTGTTTTTTCTGTGTCTATATTTTCAAAAGTATATTCTGTATCCTTATTAATTTCTGTGGCTCTAATAACCGTGTTAATTTTATCGTGTTCAATTAACAATATTAACCCGGGTAAACCATTGTAGCGTAACGGTCCAACCGAAACCGGTATTTGGGTTGTGAACCAAGCATAGGTACGCATACCTTTTTCATTTTCAAAATAGGCTTTGGTTACATTATAACCTAAATATTCGCCGGTTTCTTGGGTAATTACCCATTCGATATCAGAAATCCACTCTGCCTTAAAAACATTTTTGCGGTATAAAGCATATTCCTTAATTTGTTTATCTGCAAAATAAAAATCTATAATTCTATGCCTTGCCGGTATATTGAAATCTACGTCCTGATTGTTTCTTAATTTTCCCACTTTTGTTTGGGCTTTTAGATTTGATACATACCTGCTTTTATCTTCATAAACATATAATTTTTCGATGTTTTTAAGTTCACCACCAAAAGATGACATCTCGTAAACAACGTTTAAAACTTGTGAATGTGTTTTAAAACTAAAAAACATCCCTATTAAAAAAATATAAATAAACTTCATAATTAACTATTTAAAATAAAATACAACTGATTAAAAGAAATCAGTTGTATGTGTTACAACGAAAATATCTTAAAAAAATTATCTTGAAAGAATATATTCGTTTTCTTGACTAGCTTCCGTTCGTTTCTCAAGTAACATTTCAGCATCTACTCCTAATTCAGAACAATTACAAAACCAACAAGACATTGATACTGTATTACCATATTGATCTGTAAGAGTAACTGAACACTTAATGGCGTCGTCGTCACCATTGTTGTTAGTTGTAGATTGAATTGTTGCTACTTGTTTTTCCAAAACAATTTCGTTTGAAGCAAACGCACTTCCCATAAAAGCTACACAAGCTATTGCACTTAACACGATTTTTCGTATGTTATTTGATTTTAAAAATTTATTCTCGCAAGGTAAGTATTTCAAAAAAAACACCTTGTAGAACGTTTTACAAAAATATTAAGCTCTACTTTTCCCACTCGTATTTTATTTCAATCCCGATTCTATTTCTTTTACTCTCAATATGATTATCCGTTAATTATCATAATATGATATTTTTACGTAATTTGTCCTTCCGACGAAGGAGCAATCTCGTTGATTTCCAATAGATTATTTATTACACTACGCTTTATTCGGGATGACAAACAACTCATTATGTTTAAAAAACGGAATTCAGTTTGTTTTTAACTAAACTATTCACTTTGCGAATAATTTATACTTTGATGGAAACAGGCACTAACATCAAACGTTTCCGGGAACTGAAAGAAGTCTATGAAAATCTTGTCCAAAAACAGCAGGAAGAAATAGATTTTTTTAAGAGGTCTTTTTATCTAAAAAGTAAATTTCTGCAAATAACGATTTTGTAATAAAGAAAAACGCATCAACTTTTTGTGATGCGTTTAATTAAGATTATTCTTTTCTTCTGGAAAAAGGAAGGTCCCGGATTTTAGAAACAGGCGTTATTGCAGTTTCTTCCTCTTCTGTAGGTTCCGCCCGCACTTCGTTCAATTTTTTCTGAATTCTGTTGTTTACCGAATCATAAATAACCGCATACAAATCCGGATCGCTTTGATAGGCCTGTTGCGCTTTCACAAATTGCAGGCTGTCCAATCCGTGAAGTTCCAAAATGTGTTCATAAGAAGTATAATACTGGATAGAATCGCGCTTGTTCGACACCGTTCTTGCGCTGGAAGCAATGGTCAGATCGGTCAAAACATCAATCATCTTTTCCTGCGAAACTTTAGTCTTTTCTTTTTCCGAGCAACTTAGCAATCCTAAAATTACCAAACCGACAATATATTTTTTCATTTTATCTGTTGAATAATAAGCGTTGTCCAAAACGTTCTTCACGGATGATTTCGTTTTCCATAACCAATCTTCCGTTTAACACGGTTGAAATTACTTTCGTTGTAAATTCCTTTCCTTCCAAAGGCGACCAACCGCATTGGTATAATACATTTTCTTTGGAAACTGTCCACGATTCACTGTTTAAATCCACCAGCGCCAAATCGGCATAAAAACCTTCTTTTACAAATCCGCGTTTTTCGATCTTAAACAAAACCGCAGGATTGTGCATCATTTTCTGAGCCACTTTTTCTAAAGAGATTTTTCCTTGTTTTGAAAATTCCAGCATCGTGATCAACGAGTGTTGCACCAAAGGACCTCCTGAGGGGGCTTGCAAATATTTTTGTGATTTTTCTTCCAATGTATGTGGTGCGTGGTCGGTTGCGATCACATCGATACGGTCGTCAAGTAAAGCTTCCCATATTTTTTCACGATCGGCAGCGGTTTTCACGGCAGGATTCCATTTGATGAAATTTCCTTTTGTGGCATAATCTTCATCCGAAAAATAAAGATGATGCACACAAACTTCGGCAGTTATCATTTTTTCTTCCAAAGGAATATCATTTCTGAACAATTCGGTTTCTTTTCCTGTGCTGATATGGAAAATATGCAAACGTGCACCTGTTTTCTTTGCAAGTTCTATTGCTTTCGATGACGATTTATAACAGGCTTCTGCACTGCGGATGACAGGATGTTGTGAAACCGGAATGTCTTCTCCAAACGTTTCTTTAGCTTTTGCCAGGTTTTCACGGATGGTTTGTTCATCTTCACAATGAACTGCGATCAACATTTTGGTAGATGAAAATATTTCTTCCAAAATCTCTTCGTTGTCCACCAGCATATTTCCGGTCGATGAACCTAAAAACAACTTGATCCCTGCTACATTTCGGGGATTGGTTTTCAAAAGTTCCTCCAGATTATCGTTAGTTCCGCCCATCATAAACGAATAGTTTGCATACGATGTTTGGGCAGCAATTTGGTATTTTTCTTCTAAAATTTCCTGAGTTACGGCATTTGGAACTGTATTGGGCTGTTCGATAAATGACGTGATTCCGCCGGCAATTGCGGCTTTGGATTCCGTGGCAATAGTACCTTTATGCGTGAGTCCCGGTTCGCGAAAATGTACCTGATCATCAATTACTCCGGGAAAAACGTGCAATCCCGAAGCGTCGATCACTTTATCGGCAGGGGTATTTATTTCATCATCGATTTTAATAATGATCTCGTTTTCGATCAATATATCAGCTTTAAAAACTTTTCCTTCGTTTACGATTGTTCCGTTTTTTATTAAAAGAGTACTCATTCTTATAATTGATTAAATATTTTTTTCAAACGTAATTGCAACACGCCAAACACGGCTTCTTTAATAATTCCGCCCGACATTTTGGATTTTCCTTTGGTGCGGTCGGTAAAAATAATCGGGACTTCTTTGAGTTTAAATTTTAAACAAAAAGCCCGGTATTTCATTTCGATCTGAAAGGCATATCCCACAAATTTTATTTTTTCGAGATTGATCTTTTCTAAAACCGAACGATGATAACAGATAAAGCCTGCTGTGGTATCCATAATCTGCATTCCGGTAATAAAACGAACATAAACCGAGGCAAAATACGAAAGTAACACACGGCTCAGAGGCCAGTTGACCACATTCACACCTTTTACATAACGCGATCCGATGGCTACATCGGCACCGGATTGACAGGTTTTTAAAAGTTTGGATAAATCATCCGGATTGTGCGAAAAATCGGCATCCATTTCAAAAATATATTCGTAATTTCGTTGCAATGCCCAGCGAAATCCGGTGACATAAGCCGTTCCCAAACCATTTTTTTTCATCCGCTTTTCAAGAAAAATACGATCGGGAAATTTTTCTGCAAGCTGTAAAACCTTGTCAGAAGTGCCATCGGGCGAATTGTCATCTACGACCAAAACGTCAAACGGTTCTTCTAAATTCATAACGGCGTTTAAAATATCCGCTATATTTTCAATCTCGTTAAAAGTAGGTATTACAACTATGTTTTTGTTCATACTCAATAAAATCTAAGCAAATGTAAACTTTTTTGAGCAGAGTTTTCTTAACAAAATCAGAATGATTTATTCGGTATAAAATTAGTATTTTTACCGCGCTTATGGAGGTAGAGTTTTTACATAGAGATCCGCTGTCGGTTGATTGGGCCACAATACTTTTTGTTTTGACCCTTGCCGTCATTGTGGTAACACGAAACACATTTCCTGTTCGTTTTGCTGAATTTATTCGGTTGGGTGTTTCCAACAAATATTTGTCGGTTTACCGGGATGCCAACAATATGAAAAGCGGATTTACCATCAGTATGTTTATCGTACAGATGGTTTCGTTGAGCTTTTTTGTACATTACCTCCTTAGTCTTTTCGGGCATTCTCAACTGGACAGTCTTGTTTCTTTTGTACGGGTTTTTAGTGTATTGGTATTTTTTGTGCTGATTAAATATTTTATGGAGAAAATTATCGCTGTTTGTTTCGGTATCGAAGATTTTGCCGAGCAATACAACTTGGTAAAAGTAACCTACAGATCCTTTTTAGGACTGATCCTTTTTCCAATAGCCGCACTATTGTTTTACAATCATTTTCTGCCAAATTATTTGCTCTGGGGCACTTTAGGAATGTTTGTTTTAACCAACGTTGCATTATTTATGCTTCTTTTAAAAAATCATCAAAATTCATTACGTCAGTTTATTTTGTATTTTATTTTGTATCTTTGCACCTTTGAAATAGCACCATATATAATTTTATATCATTGGTTTGTTATATCGTAAAGACTCTAAAAAAAGAAAAAACAATCATGAAAGTGAAATCAATTTTGGTGTCGCAGCCAGAGCCTAAAGTAGAAAATTCACCGTATTTCGACATTCAGCAGAAATACAAAGTAAAGATTGACTTTAGACCTTTCATCCACGTTGAAGGTGTAAGTGCTAAAGAAGTGCGCCAACAAAAAATTGACTTAAACAACTACACATCTGTTATTCTGACGAGCAAAAATTCGGTGGATCATTATTTTAGAGTTGCAGAAGAGATGCGCTATAAAGTACCTGAAACAATGAAATATTTCTGTCAGTCAGAAGCTATTGCTTATTATTTACAGAAATATGTGGTTTATCGCAAACGTAAAATCTACGTAGGGCAAAAAGATTTTGCGGACATGGCGCCCCTTATCAAAAAGTTTAAAGACGATCAGTTTTTATTGCCTGCCTCAGACAAATTGAACGACGATGTTCCGCAAACGCTCAACGATTTGGGTGTAAACTGGACTCAAGGAATCTTTTTCCGTACGGCAATGAGCGATCTTTCAGATTTGAAAGACGTGAAATATGATGTTTTGGTTTTCTTCAGTCCTACGGGAATCAACTCCTTATTCAAAAACTTTCCCGATTTTGTTCAAGACAATACGCGTATCGGTGTTTTTGGAAGCACTACAAAAAAAGAAGCCGAAGAAAACGGACTGAGAGTAGATATTATGGCTCCTACGCCAGAAGCTCCGTCTATGACTATGGCAATTGAAAAATACCTGCAAAAGGCAAATAAATAACACAAAAGCCTCTTCAGTTGAAGAGGCTTTTCATTTTTATAGAGGCTTATAACCTGAGTTCGATTGTTATTTAGCTAAAATGGTATATATTTAAACACATCTTTCCGGTAATGCTCCGGAGGAGCCTCCTGTTCATAGAAATAATGCATTCATCAAGCATTAGCTCCGTTAGGAGCGGTCTGTTCTTTTTACAGGTCGCTCCTAACGGAGCTTTTATTTACGAAT
>DATGMY010000174.1:0-6880 GCA_035307005.1 Flavobacterium sp.
AAAATTGCCATATCTCTGCTAACTTTTTCAGTAGTCATTTTAGCATAAATCTGAGTAGTCTGTATATTTTTATGCCCTAACATTTTGCTTACACTTTCCAATGAAACACCTTTTGCCAGTGCTAAAGTTGCAAAAGTGTGACGCGATAAATGGAAAGTCAAATGTTTTTTTAACCCACATATTTTTTCAATTTCCCTTAAATGACGATTAACCGTTATACTCCTTTTTATGGGTAGCAGTTTTCCGTTTTTGAAAGTTTGATCTTTATATCTTTCCAAAATTTTCTTTGGTATTTCCATTATAGGAATAAAATACTCTACATCGGTTTTCTCCCGTTTTCCCATAATCCACTGCTGCCCGTCAATGGATAAGTGAATTTCTTCTTTGGTTAATTTGAATACATCAATGTAAGATAAGCCTGTAAAACAGCAAAAAATAAAAACATCTCTGGTTTGTTCCAACTTTTTTTCCAATTTCCAATTCATCAGAATTTCGACTTCTTTTTGCGTCAGGTAACCTCGTTCCGACTTTTCATCCTCAATCTTATAATTAAAGAAAGGATTTCTGGAAATCCATTCATTTTTATAGGCTAATTCCATTACCAATTTTAGAAGAATTAAAGATTGAGCGATGGTGCTTTGCTTGTTTCCACGAACCGTCAACAGATAGATTTCAAAATCACGGATAAACTGATAATTAATTTCACGTAGTGGAATATCCGGAAGATGATATTTTTCTGAAAGAAATTCTGATAACCTGACTTTGAGATAACAATATCTGAGATAAGTCGCTTTTACGATTTTTTTATCTATAAGGCTAAACTGTTCTTCAATGTGTTCGTCAAATGCTTTCAGTAACAGATGTTGCTTACTATCTATTCCCAAAAAGATATTTTTAACTTTTTCTGCTGAAACTGCATTCTCACGTTCCCAAACATCCCTATAAACTTTGTGGATTGCAGCTTTTGTAGTTTCAAGCAAAGCATTTATTTCAGAAGATTCTGTACTTTTCCCCGTTGCTTTTCCTTCTTTGACATTCCAGAGTTTGGGATCAATATCTTTCTTCATCCCGAAACGAGCTTCTTTTCCATCAATCGTAATCCTGCAATATACAGGCACGCTTCCATTTTTTTTCTGTTTGTCTCTTTTCAGAAAGAAAAGGACTTTAAATGTACTTCTCATACGCTTCATTTTTATAGTTGTAAAATTAAATTCACCCTCTAAAAATGAGCGGTTTGCAGGATGGACAATAGCAGTCGGTTATCGGTCAAAAACAGCCATTTCAGCCTTTTTATTGTCTCCCTTTTGTCTACATAAAAAAGGGGTACGATTTAGAGCGGCATCTTTGTCGCACAATGGCTATTTTATGGCTTTTTTTGTCTAAATTTACTCCCTATAGAATCTTCAGTATGTTGACACTTTCCTCTTTTTGTCTGGGTTTGTCTGCATAGTGAACTTTATTTTGTAATTTTGTATCAAAATTAGCAATAATTCACGCAACAGATGTTTAAAAAAGGTGAAAATATTATATTAGGAATTTCCATTGGCGATATGAACGGTATCGGACCGGAAGTAATCTTAAAAACTTTTGAAGATCCCCGGATGATGGAACTGTGCACGCCTGTGGTTTTTGGCAATGCCAAACTAATGTCGTTCATAAAAAAAATAGTTAATTGCAGTAATGCCATTCACGGAATTGATTCATTGGATCAGGTTCAGGCAGGCAAATTCAATGTTTTGAATGTTTGGCGGGAAGGAGTCAATCTGGATTTAGGAACACTGGACGACAATGTAGGAAAATACGCCATCAAATCATTTATTGCCGCTACTAAGGCTTTGAAAGAAAACTCGATTGACGCTTTGGTAACAGCTCCTGTAAACAAATACAACATACAGTCCGATGGATTTTCATTTCCGGGTCATACCGATTACCTTGATCAGGAATTGGAAGGAAATGCGTCGATGTTTATGATCAGCGAAGATTTAAAAGTAGGTTTGGTCACAGATCATATTCCGATCAATTCCGTTTCAGAAAACCTGACATCCGATTTGATCAAACAAAAAGTACGTACCATTCATCAGTCGCTGATTCAGGATTTTAATGTTATAAAACCCAAAATTGCTCTATTGGGACTCAATCTGCATTGTGGCGACAACGGAATCATTGGTAATGAAGAAAAAGATTTTATCAGCAATACAGTAAAAGAGCTTTTTGATGAAAACATCATTATTTACGGTCCTTATTCTGCCGACGGATTTTTTGGCTCGGAACAGCATTATGATTTTGATGCAGTAGTAGCCTGCTATCACGATCAGGGATTGATTCCTTTTAAAACACTGAGTTTTGGAAACGGTGTCAACTTTACAGCCGGTTTAGACAAAATCCGTACTTCGCCCGATCACGGAACAGCGTATGATATTGCAGGAAAAGGAATTGCCGATTATACATCCTTTAAAAACGCAGTATATGCTGCATTAGATATTTATAAAAACAGAAGCGAATATTTGCAAAGCAAAAAAAATCCTTTGATCATTTCAAATAGTTAAAACAAAAAAATATTGATAACTGTTTGTTATTAAATAATTTTTATATCTTTGCACGCTCAAATAGATGGTTATGGTAAAGGAGAAAGATTTTTTAATCCAGTTTTCCGGATTAAAAGCAGGAGAACATCGATTTGAATATCATATTGAAAATGATTTTTTCGATCTATTCAATTACGACGAATTCAACAGCGTCAACATCAACGTGGAAGCGATCCTTCTGAAAAAAGAAACAATGATGGAGTTGTTTTTGTCGCACAAAGGCACAGTAAATGTTCCTTGCGATGTTACCAACGAAGATTTTGATCTGTCTGTCAACGGTTCGTTAAAATTAATTGTGAAATTCGGCGAAGAATTTAATAATGATAACGAAGAATTATTAATTTTGCCGCACGAAGCTTTTCAGTTCAGCCTTGCACAATTTATTTACGAAATGATTGTTTTGTCAGTACCTTACAAAAGAGTACATCCAAGCATCGCAGATGATTATGAGACAGAAGATGAATTTAGCGGTTTGGATTTTTTGGACGATGAAGACCTTGAAATGATACACGACGATGGGCTGACCGATACAGAAAACGAAACAACCGGCGATGATTCGCCAGAGAATAAAGAAACCGACCCGAGATGGGACGAATTAAAAAAACTATTAACGGATAAATAATACAATAAAATGGCACATCCTAAGAGAAAAATCTCGAAAACCAGAAGAGATAAGAGAAGAACACATTACAAAGCAGTAGCTCCTACAATTGCTACGTGTCCGGTAACCGGCGAAGCACATTTGATGCACAGAGCTTACTGGCACGAAGGAAAATTGTATTACAGAGGTCAGGTTCTTGTTGACAAAACTGAAGCTGTAGCTTAATTAGTTCTCTATAATATCTAAAGAATCTCGCTAAAGCGGGATTCTTTTTTTTACGTCATTTTCGCTCAAAATCCGTTCGTTTTTATCAAAAACAAAGTTTTTAGGAACGAAAATGAACTTCTTATTGAATTTTTTCGTAATTTTCCGGTCTTAAAAAATTTGTTCAAAACAACGATTATTTCTATGACAAAACTAACAGCTGCCATCACAGGCGTTGGAAAATATCTACCTGATTACATATTGAGTAATCAAATCTTGGAAACGATGGTAGATACTAATGATGAATGGATTACATCACGTACAGGAATAAAAGAACGCAGAATATTAAAAGAAGAAGGCAAAGGCACCTCATATATGGCAATCAAAGCCGCACAGGATCTATTAGACAAAATAGGTATTGATCCCAAAGAAATCGACGCATTGATTCTTGCAACAGCCACGCCCGATATGCCCGTTGCATCAACCGGAGTGTATGTTGCCACACAAATCGGGGCTACAAATGCTTTTGCTTATGATTTACAGGCTGCCTGCTCCAGTTTTCTTTACGGAATGTCAACTGCGGCAGCATATATCGAATCGGGACGTTATAAAAAAGTCCTTTTGATCGGGGCAGACAAGATGTCGTCTATTATCGATTATACCGATCGTGCTACGTGCATTATTTTTGGCGATGGTGCCGGAGCTGTTTTGTTTGAACCCAACACAGAAGGTTTAGGCTTTCAGGACGAGATTCTGAAAAGTGACGGCGTTGGCAGAGATTTTTTGAAAATAGAGGCAGGAGGTTCCATTTTACCGGCTTCGGAAGAAACCGTAAAAAACAAACAACATTACGTCCACCAGGACGGAAAAACTGTGTTTAAATACGCCGTTTCGGGTATGGCTGATGTTTCTGAACAAATTATGAAAAGAAACCAACTCACCCACGACAGTGTACAATGGTTGGTACCACATCAGGCAAACAAAAGAATCATTGATGCTACGGCACACCGTATGAATCTGGAAGAGGCAAAAGTGATGATCAACATCGACAAATACGGCAATACTACATCCGCTACACTACCGTTGTTGCTCAATGATTTTGAACATTTATTGAAAAAAGGCGACAACCTTATTTTCGCTTCTTTTGGAGGTGGGTTTACCTGGGGTGCGATCTATTTAAAATGGGCTTACAACACCCCTAATAAAAACTAAAGAATTAAATAAAAAAACAATTAGATTTATGGACATTAAAGAAATTCAAAATTTAATCAAATTTGTAGCAAAATCAGGTGCTACGGAGGTAAAATTGGAAATGGATGATATCAAAATTACCATCAAAACCACTACATCAGAAGGAAACGCGACAGTAGAAAACGGTGGTTACATCCAACAAGTTCCCGTAACTGTTCCTCAGGTTCAGGCTGCTCCGGTCGTGCCGGCTGCCGAAACTCCTGCTCCTGTTGCTGCTGAAGACAACTCAAAATATATCACGGTAAAATCTCCAATCATCGGAACATTCTACCGCAAACCTTCTCCGGACAAACCAGCTTTTGTAGAAGTAGGCACCGATATCAAAACAGGAGATGTATTATGTGTTATTGAGGCAATGAAACTTTTCAACGAAATCGAATCTGAAGTTTCAGGAAAGATTGTAAAAGTTTTGGTAGATGATTCTTCTCCGGTAGAGTTTGACCAACCATTATTCCTGGTAGATCCTTCTTAGTGATCTGCTGTTTTTGTTAATGATTGTCAAATAACTAAACCCGAAGTTTATGTTTAAAAAAATATTAATAGCCAACAGAGGAGAGATCGCATTGCGCATCATCAGAACGTGTCGCGAAATGGGCATCAAAACTGTGGCTGTGTATTCAACTGCCGATGCAGAAAGTTTACACGTACGTTTTGCCGATGAAGCTGTTTGTATTGGTCCTGCACCAAGTGCCCAGTCTTATTTAAAGATGACCAATATCATTGCTGCAGCGGAAATTACCAATGCGGACGCCATTCATCCCGGATACGGATTTTTGTCAGAAAACGCAAAATTTTCTGCTTTGTGCGAAAAACACGGTATCAAATTCATCGGTGCATCCCCGGAAATGATTGACAAAATGGGCGACAAGGCTACGGCAAAAGAAACGATGAAGGCTGCAGGCGTACCTACTGTTCCCGGTTCCGAAGGTTTGTTGGAGTCGTTGGAACACGCTGAAAAAGTAGCAAAAGAAATAGGTTATCCCGTGATGATGAAAGCTACTGCCGGAGGGGGCGGTAAAGGAATGCGTGAAATATGGAAGGCGGAAGACCTGAACAAAGCCTGGGAAAGTGCCCGTCAGGAAGCCGCTGCTGCTTTTGGAAACGACGGTATGTACATGGAAAAGCTAATTGTGGATCCTCGTCATATAGAAATTCAGGTAGTGGGCGATTCGTACGGAAAAGCTTGTCATCTGTCTGAACGTGACTGTTCGATTCAGCGTCGTCATCAAAAACTGACAGAAGAAACACCTTCTCCTTTTATGACCGATGAATTGCGTGATAAAATGGGAGAAGCAGCGGTAAAAGCCGCTGAATACATTAAATACGAAGGAGCCGGTACGATTGAGTTTTTAGTGGATAAAGACCGTAATTTCTATTTTATGGAGATGAATACCCGTATTCAGGTAGAACATCCGATTACAGAACAGGTAATCGATTACGACCTGATCCGCGAACAAATTTTAGTAGCTGCAGGTATTCCAATTTCGGGTAAAAACTATCTTCCGCAACTTCATTCGATCGAATGCCGTATCAATGCAGAAGACCCTTACAACGATTTTCGTCCTTCACCGGGAAAAATAACAACTTTACACGCTCCGGGCGGACACGGTGTACGCCTTGATACTCACGTATATTCGGGCTATATGATTCCGCCAAACTACGATTCTATGATTGCCAAACTGATTACCACGGCACAAACCCGTGAAGAAGCAATCAATAAAATGAAACGTGCGCTGGATGAGTTTGTTATCGAAGGTATCAAAACAACAATTCCTTTCCACAGACAATTAATGGACGATCCAAATTATGTGGCAGGAAATTATACCACAGCATTTATGGAAACATTCAAAATCCAAAAACCTGTTGAGGAATAACATTTAAACCGGATCCTTTGTCCGGTTTATTTTTTTTCAAAAAAATTAAATAATTCCTTTTATAACAAATTATAAATCTTATCTTTGACCATTATTATTAATTTATTTTTTTATTAAATGAGAACAGGTACAGTTAAGTTCTTCAACGAATCAAAAGGATTTGGTTTTATTACAGATCAGGAAACACAACAAGACATTTTTGTTCATATTTCCGGACTAAAATCAAGAGAATTAAAAGACGGTGATGTAGTAAACTACATTGAGTCTGACGGAAAAAAAGGAAAAATCGCAACGGATGTTGTTGTTTTATAATATACAATAATATATTACTTTATTCCGAAAAGCACCTTTAGGGTGCTTTTTTT
>DATGMY010000175.1:0-2481 GCA_035307005.1 Flavobacterium sp.
CTTATTAACCTCTTAACTACTGCTTCTTATATTCCTATTTCTATCTGGAAACGCACATACCAGTTTCCTTTTTGTTCGCCGGTATGAAACTGCATTTGGTCATAAGTAAATTCAGTTTGGATCTTAAACGCGTGTTCCCAAATATACTTTGTAATTCCCAAGCTGTATTGCTTTTGGTTGGGAACATTTAACTGATAAATTTTATCATCTACATTCTGTGTTGAAAAACGCCCGATGATTTCATAATGCGAAACAGGAAACGTATAACTCAACTGATAATCCATACCTTCTCCGGCAAAAACATAACGTGTTTGTGTTACTCCTTCCTGATCAATCATTGAAGTAAGCGGATCGTCCGTTGTCCGGTTCATATAAGAAAACATTCCTGCCCACCCTCGGTATTTTGCCAATGCATCGATAAAAACAGACTGTAAATCTCTGCTTTCAAACAACTCATCTCCTTGCTGCCCTCGTGTCAGGCTTGCATTATAATTTTTATGCCACGATCCGGAAAACAATACTTTTGGTTTTTCTTCAAACTGTATGTCTCCTTCAAAATATTCTCCTCCCTTTTTGAAGGTTCCAAATGGCAGGACTTCTAATTTTCCGGTCAATGCCACGTTCTCATCTTTTCCACTCCAGTTTCTTCCATTACCGGAAGACACCGCTGTTTTCACTCTATAAGAAAACTTTTCTTTAAACTCTCGCAAATGATTTGCCTGAAAACCAAAATCACGGTCTATGTTAAACTGTGCGTTATTGATGGAACGGTCGGTCAGTTGCAAAGAACCTGATGAGTTTACACGTTGGCGATTTCCGGGAAGTTTGGTCTGTCCAAACAAAAAATTCCAATTTTCGTTTGCCACATAACTCACGGCAGCATCACGAATAATATTCAGGTTTTCTCCTTCTACAAGCGCACCCCCTACATCACCCGGGGCAAATGACAATTGTAACACATATTGAAATTTCGGATTTCCCACATAACCATCTAAACGCAATCGCAAACGACGAATTTGTGCTTCATAATTCGATGCTTCGTCCTCATAATCATAATAAGTTACGCGGTTTTGCATTCTAAAACGAATGTTTAACTGAAATAAGCTGTCTGCGGAAGTCATTCCCAATCCTTTACCATAATTATAATACGGCAATGCAGACAATTTGAACTCCTGTTCCTGAATCTCCTGCCCGTTCGTCTGAGCAAAAGTAAAGTTTCCTACGACCAAACTTAATAATAAGATAATCTTTTTCATGTGATTTATTAAAGATTTCTGCAAAAGTATGAGTAATTTTGCTGTGTAAAGAATTGTAATATTAAATAATAGTTAAGGAATCGTAAATGGAATCTAAATACATCGCTTATCACTTTAAAATAGAACCAAAAGAACCGGGAACGGAAATATTACTTGCCGAATTGGGCGAATTGGCATTTGATAGTTTTGTGGAAACTGAAGAAGGTTTATCTGCTTATATTCAGGAAGAATTTCTGACTTCTGATATTTTAGACAACATTTTCATTTTAAAGAATCCCGAATTTAAAATAACCTATCAAACCGAAAACATAGCCCAAGTCAACTGGAACGAAGAATGGGAAAAAAACTTTGACCCTATTGATGTTGATGGAATTTGTTATGTGCGTGCTCCATTTCACGAACCAAAAAATGCGGAATATGAAATTGTGATTGAGCCCAAGATGAGCTTTGGGACCGGGCACCACGAAACTACTTTTATGATGATGAAACATCTGTTGAATACAGATATAAATAATCTGGAAGTGCTGGATATGGGCTGCGGAACAGCTATTTTAGCAATCTTAGCATCGATGAAAGGTGCTAAACATATTGATGCCATTGATATTGATAATTGGTGTTATCTCAATTCGATGGAAAATGCGGAACGAAACAATATTGAAAATATTTCTGTGTTGGAAGGTGATGCCTCATTATTAAATGATCGACAAGAAAAATATGATTTGATTATTGCCAACATCAACCGAAACATTTTGTTAAGTGATATGAACGCTTATGCAGCGTCGCTAAAATCAAACGGAACAATATTATTTAGTGGTTTTTATACCGAAGACATTCAAGCTATTGAAAAAGAAGCAAATAAATATAATATGTTTTTGGAATCCCAATTAGAACGCAACAATTGGGCTTCGTTAAAATTTATAAAAAAATGAATACGCAGGAAAAAGTTTTAGAAGAAGTAAAGGTAGAAGAGCTTTTAGGTAATCAAAATGTTATTGTTCTTTTTAATGATGATGTAAACACTTTTGACCACGTCATCAACACATTAGTACAGGTTTGCAAACATGATCCACTGCAAGCCGAACAGTGTGCTTTTATTGTTCATTACAAAGGAAAATGCGAAGTTAAGTCAGGATCGATGAAAGAGTTGCTTCCAATGTGCAGTGCACTTTTAGATTCTGGTCTTAATGCGGAAATACAATAAAAAGATTTCCTGAAATTATAAAAA
>DATGMY010000176.1:0-7333 GCA_035307005.1 Flavobacterium sp.
ATATGCAAGTGCACAGATTGCAAATGCTTCCCAAATGGTTCATAGGTTCGATAATATTAAAATAACTGCTTTAAAAGTTATTCCTCCAAATATTTTAAGTATCAACGAACAATTGGCTACAAAATTCAGTGTGTTTCCTAACCCAGCCAGTAATGTAGTTACGATAACCAACAGCGAAAACATAGGCATAGAGCAGATAAAAGTTTTTGATATGAGTGGTAAAGCTATTCAATCGCAACTATTTGATAATGAAAACGAAGTGCAGTTAACTATTGAAGATTTGGCATCGGGTACTTATATGTTGCATATAAAAGCGAATGAAGGCGTAGCTGTAAAGAAAATAACTAAGAAGTAAAATATTTATAGAGGTCATTACTTAAATTCATACATATATATTGAAACAACGCTGTAAATCAATAGTGTTTTAAAATTACCATTATGTTTGTCATGCTGTAAGCATCTTTACCGGCACTGATAAGAGATTCCTACGGAATGACAAACGTTGTGTTAAAGGGTTTTACAAAGTTTAAAAACAGGTAATTATCTGATGACCTCTATTTATTTTTTTAGAAACCAAGAGTTTGAAGAAGATAAAACCGAGTTTGATATAATATCAAACTCGGTTTATTGTTATCCGGCGTTTTGAACCATTACTCTCAACTCTTCCTCAAAAAAGAATTCATTTCCGTAAAAAGGTTGCAAATCATCCATCCAACTGGCATTCGGATCATATTTAGCAAAGAAAACTTTCCCTACCCAATCCGGATTTCTACCTTGAATCATTCGCAAAGCAAAGGCTTTTTGCATCTTGCCGTTTTTCTCTACTTCTGTTACGCCCAATATTTGTACTTTCCCGGGCGTACACGACATACTTGGACCACGGACTGTACGGCAAATACCACTTACTTGCTGATAGGCTTTTCTGAAAATATGCCAGGCTTGCTCCAAAGAAACTTCAAAATAATGTTGCGCTCCGGTATCTCTTTCCACAAACATATAATACGGCACCATGCCCATATTTACTTGCTGTCTCCACATTTTAGCCCAAACGTCCGCACTGTCATTAATCCCTTTAATAAGAGGAGATTGTGTTCTTATTTGTGCACCGGTTGCCAAAATTTTCTTTACAGCTTCCTGAACAGCTTCGGTTTGTAATTCCTTTGGATGATTGAAATGTGCCATAATAGAAAGATTGATACCACTGTCCACAATCTTTTTAAATAAATTGATAAAATCCTCTGCATCGTTATCGGTCAGGAACTTGTAAGGCCAGAACCCTAAAGCTTTGGTTCCTATACGGATGGTCTGAATATTGGTCTTATTATCTTCTGCTAAAAAAGGCGTAATATATTGACTAAAAACCTTATAACTCATAATCATGGGATCGCCTCCGGTAAACAATAAATCGGTTACTTCCTGATGTTCTTCCAGATATTGAACCAACAAATCGGTCTCTCTCATGGCAAATTTCATATCGTCCATACCTACAAATTGTGCCCATCTGAAACAAAATGTGCAATAACTATGACACGTCTGTCCGGAACTTGGAAAGAACAAAGCCGTTTGCCTGTATTTATGCTGGACTCCGGGTAATTTATGCCCCCCAACACTCGGTACGTTGAGTTCCATCTGACCAGCAGGATGAGGATTAAGTTTGTAACGTATTTTATTGGCGATTTCTTTTATTTTTGCTTTATCCTGCGTATCTTGAAGAGTTTGTTTCATCAGATTATAATCAGCATCAGCAAGCATTTCCTTTTGTGGAAACGTCAATCTGAAAATAGGATCCTTTTTATAGTTGTCCCAGTCTATCAATTCGTCGATAACATAATTGTTTACCTTAAAAGGCAAAACGTTTCCTACAACCTCGATGGCTTCAATATCTTTAGGATCCATCTTTTCCAGCTGTGGAATAGTCTTAAAATTACTCAATAAGTAAGCTTTATACTTCATTAATTCCATTTTCATTATTAAGAGTTGTTTTAAATTTACAATAGATGAGAAAAAAGTGTCACAAACTGTGGATTCTTCAAAAAAAGATAATTGTGACAAAACATAAATATATTAAAAATAATCGGAAAATCAATAAAAACGAGTTGTTAAAGAAATTTAAACAAACTAAGAAGCTAACTTTTAAACAGTATAAAACACTTACTTTCAACAATTCAGCATTAAATTTATATGGAAAATAAATTTGCTTTATTTTTTTGTAAAATTATTGATATGAGTAGGAGAATTTTCCTATATTTAGAGGAGATTAATAAGGGCATTATATGACACAAGAAGAAATAGAAAAAGAAAACAAAGAGATTGCACGCGAATACAAAGAACTTTTAAGCATCAGTTACCAAACCTTGTCTGACGAGGATAAAAAACTCATTCGAAAAGCATTTGACGTAGCTGTGGAAGCACATAAAGAACAGCGTCGGAAATCGGGCGAAGCCTATATCTTCCACCCTATTGCCGTGGCAAAGATTGTTGCGGCCGAGATTGGTTTGGGGCCTACTTCCATCGCAGCCGCGCTGATGCACGATGTGGTCGAAGACACCGATATTACCGTTGAAGACATTGAACGGATGTTTAATCCAAAAATCGCACAGATTGTAGAAGGGCTGACCAAGATTTCCCGTATGGAACCTGATCCGGATATTTCGTTGCAGGCAGAGAATTACCGCAAAATGCTTTTGACACTCAACGACGATGTACGCGTGATTCTGATCAAAATTGCCGACCGACTGCACAATATGCAGACAATGGAATCTATGGTAGCACATAAACAGGCAAAGATTGCTTCCGAAACTTTGTATATCTATGCACCGCTGGCACACCGGTTGGGTTTGTTTAACATCAAAACTAAACTGGAAGATTTAGGTTTGAAATATACCGAACCTGATGTTTACAATGAAATATTGAGCCGTATCAAAGAAACTAAAGAAGAGCAAAATACTTATATAGAAAGTATTACATCTGTTTTAAGAGAAGCTTTAGAAAAAGAAGGGATGGAATTTACGATTAAGGGCCGGCCGAAATCCATTTATTCCATTCATAAAAAAATGAATGTTCAAGGCGTGACTTTTGATCAGGTTTACGACAAATTTGCAATACGGATCATTTACAAAGCCGATCAACAGGACGAAAAATTTCTGGCATGGAAGATTTACTCTATCGTTACGGATTATTACCGCCCTTCGCCAAGTCGTTTACGGGATTGGATCTCCTCTCCAAAATCGACAGGTTATGAAGCTCTTCATATTACCGTGATGGGTCCGAAAGGACGTTGGGTTGAAGTACAAATCCGAAGTGAACGAATGGATGAAATCGCCGAAAGAGGCTATGCGGCACACTACAAATACAAGCAAGGTGTAACGGAAGAAAACAGTCTGGACAGATGGTTGAACCTGCTGAAAGAAACATTGGAAAGTCAGGAGTCTAACGCAGTGGATTTTGTAGAAGATTTTAAATTGAATCTTTATTCAAAGGAAATTTACATTTTTACCCCAAAAGGCGAAATAAAATCGTTGCCAAAAGGTGCTACGGCACTGGATTTTGCGTTCAGCATTCACACTGATATAGGTATCAAAACACGTGGAACAAAAGTCAATGGAAAATTAGTACCGCTGAATTATCAGCTCAATTCAGGAGATCAGGTTGAAATCATAACATCAGCCAATCAAAAACCGAGTTCCCACTGGCTGGAATTTGTTACAACAGCACGGGCAAGAAATAAAATAAAAAATGTGCTGAATGAAGATATTAAACAGATTTCAGAAGAAGGAAAAGAACTCCTGACCCGGAAGCTACGTCATCTGAAAATCACGCTGGACGAAAAAACAATCAATGAATTAGTCAATTTTTTCAAACTAAAAACCAGTCAGGATTTATTTTTCCGCATCGGATCCGGAAAAATAGAAAATCAGCAGCTCAAAGAATTTGCAAGCTACAAAAACAGCAATGCGTTTTTGAATTTCTTTAAAAAGTCCATTCGAAAAGATATTCCGGAACCGCAAAAAGAAACCAAGCTGGATTTAATTGTTTTTGGTAAAGATGAAGAAAAACTCGACTATAAACTGGCAAGTTGCTGTAACCCGATTCCAGGCGATGATGTTTTCGGTTTTGTAACAATCAATGAAGGAATTAAAGTTCATAAAGTAGATTGCCCCAATGCCATCAGTCTTCGGTCAAACTACGCCTACCGAATTTTACCGGCAAAATGGATTGATTCTTCCGTTCAGGAATTCAATGCCACCTTAACAATTAAAGGAATTGATGGTTTGGGATTGACCAACGAACTCACGCGCGTGATCTCTAATCAGATGAATGTTAATATTCAAAGTATATCGCTAAGTTCCAATGCAGGAGTTTTCAATGGTCAGATTATAGTAATTGTATCCAATAACCACGTATTGAACCGATTAATAGATAACATCAAAGCAATTGATGGTGTAGAAAAAATCACACGTGTTTACGGTACTCTTTAAATTTTTTAGTACTATTTATGTTTCAGTATCTCTAAATAAGAATTATATTTGCAATGTTAGAAAAGATTATGGAAGAAAATAAAAATCAAGAGATTGTAAAGAATGTTTTTACAAAATATCTGGAGGATAAAGGACATAGAAAAACACCCGAACGTTATGCCATCCTTCAGGAAATTTATGATAGTGAGGAGCATTTTGATATTGAATCTCTGTATATTAAAATGAAAAACAAGAATTATCGTGTAAGCCGTGCTACGCTTTACAACACGATAGAATTGTTGTTGGAATGTGGTTTGGTACGCCGTCATCAGTTTGGTCAGAATCAGGCACATTACGAAAAATCTTATTTCGACAAGCAGCACGACCACATCATTTTAACCGATTCGGGTGAAGTGATTGAGTTTTGCGATCCGCGCATTCAAAGTATCAAGCAAACCATCGAAGAGATTTTTAACATTAAAATTCATAATCATTCTTTATATTTCTACGGAACAAAAGAAGAAAACGACTCAGCAAAATAATTAAGAAACAGACTAACTCAATATTATGACAGTAGATTTGCTACTTGGTCTTCAGTGGGGAGATGAAGGAAAAGGTAAAATTGTGGATGTTCTTACATCTAAATACGACATCATCGCCCGTTTTCAGGGAGGACCAAACGCAGGACACACTTTGGAATTTGACGGAATTAAACACGTTTTAAGAACCATTCCTTCCGGGATTTTCCACAAGAATTCTATCAACATCATTGGAAATGGTGTAGTGATGGATCCGGTAGTATTTCAAAAAGAAATCGAAGGCTTGCAAAAGTTTGACATTGATATGCAATCGCGTCTTTTGATTTCCAGAAAAGCCCATTTGATTTTGCCTACGCACCGTTTATTAGACGCAGCCTCGGAAGCATCTAAAGGAAAAGCAAAAATCGGTTCTACGCTCAAAGGCATCGGTCCTACATATATGGACAAAACCGGTAGAAACGGATTGCGCATCGGCGACATTGAATTGGCTGATTTCAAAGAACGTTATCAGACTTTGGCTGCAAAACACATCGATATGATTAAATTCTATGATGTGAATTTGCAATACAATCTACCGGAAATGGAAGCAGAATTTTTTGCTGCTATTGACGAATTAAAAAAACTGACCTTTATTGATTCAGAATTTTACCTGAACAATGCTCTTAAAGAAGGAAAATCAATCCTTGCAGAAGGTGCACAAGGGTCGTTGCTTGATATCGATTTTGGAACGTATCCATTTGTAACTTCATCTACTACTACGGCTGCGGGAGCTTGTACCGGTTTGGGAATTGCTCCCAACAAAGTAAAAGATGTCTTCGGGATTTTTAAGGCATATACTACTCGTGTAGGGTCAGGTCCCTTTCCTACTGAACTGTTTGATGAAGTGGGAGACACTATGGCAAAAGTGGGCAATGAATTTGGTTCGGTTACAGGACGCGCACGTCGTTGTGGCTGGTTAGACCTGGTTGCATTAAAATATGCTGTGGAAGTCAACGGTGTAACGGCATTGTATATGATGAAAGGAGATGTTTTATCAGGCTTTGATACTTTAAAAGTTTGTACCGCATACAAATATAAAGGTGAAGAAATTGATCATTTGCCTTATAACATCGAACCGGAAAATATTCAACCGGTTTATGTAGAGAAAAAAGGCTGGAAACAAGACCTTACCGGATTAACTTCTTTTGATACACTTCCTTCAGAACTAAAAGAGTACATCAAGTTCATAGAAGATTATGTAGAAGTCCCGATCAAAGTAATATCAGTAGGTCCGGATCGCAAACAAACGATCATTAAATAAACACAAAAAGCACTTCTAATAGAAGTGCTTTTTTGATTTACATCGTATTGACTATTTTTCCTTTTTAATTTTTGCTATTTCTCCGGGACGTCCAAAGATGAAAAACAACTTTTCTTTGAATGTTTTTGCCTTTTTAAAATCACCATACATGTCAACATACTCATGGAAATTCAAGTGCAAAGGATCCAGTTTGTGCTTTATTTTAGTGGTAATTCCATACGTAGGTTTTTCTTCTTCGGGTTGATAGGTTCCCAATAATTTATCCCAAAAAATAAAGATCGCTCCAAAGTTTTTATCAATATACTTTTCATCCGAACCGTGATGTACTCTATGATTTGATGGGGTAACAACAACACTTTCAACCGCCGGATGCAGTTTTCCGATGTATTCTGTGTGCTGCCAAAACTGGAATAACACGGATATTTGATTAACAATGAAAAAGACCACAGGATGAAATCCAAGAAAAGCGACGGGCAGGAAAAAAAACAGTTTAAAATGTTGTACCCAGCTCAACCGGAAAGAAACCGTAAGGTTATAATTATCGGCAGTATGATGAATAACGTGCGTTGCCCAGAAAAAGCGATTGAAATGAGAAACTCTGTGTGCCCAATAACTACAAAAATCATAAATCAATAAACACGGAAATAAAGTCCACCAGTTCAGTTCCATCCGCCAGGGAACAAAATTGTAAATATAAACCGCTCCAATGATGAAACCGGCTTTGAAAAGTAAATTAATTGCGACATTTCCCAACCCTACAAAAAGGGATCCTAAACTCTCTTTTGTATCGTAATTCTTTTTATTGGAATACCATGAGTACCAGATTTCCAGCAAAGTAAAGAATGCCATGATGGGAATGGCATACACAATAAGGTCTCCGGATTGCTTTTCTATTTGATCTAAGTTTTCATAAGAAATGGGGGAAGCTCCAAAAAGTTTGTCCATAACAAGTTTTTAAAATTGTAGTAAACACTACACAAATTCAGGCACAAGATAGAGATATTAGCTGTAGCTCACAAATAATCAATAGATTAATT
>DATGMY010000177.1:0-3769 GCA_035307005.1 Flavobacterium sp.
TATCAACCGCACAATTTAGGCGAACAAACCATGCGTGGGGTACATTTGAGATGGAACCATCAATTGGAAATAGCAACAAATCAGCGGTTTTCGTATCAATTAAGTTATCAGTATTTAAGTCCGAAAAAGGAAGACTCGAACGATGCGGTTATTTCAAAATATGTGGTTGAAAGTTTGAAACATCAGGCTATTTTAGGACTGCATTATTCGTATGAGCAATTTGGTGTACAATGGCAAAACCGGTATGTAAAAAGAGAATTGAACGATGGGTATTTTATATCGGATTTGCGTTTGATGTACGATTTTGCACAATTCCAGCTTTATACGCAAGCAACCAATTTGTTTAATGAAGCTTACAGAGAAGCTGCAGCTGTGCCCATGCCCGGACGCTGGATTCAATTAGGAGTGAAATACAAATTGGATTTTAAAAAATAAAGATTTACAATTTCAGATAAAACAAAAGAACTGCCTTAGGCAGTTCTTTTTGATTTTACTTATAAGCAAAGACTTTTCCTAAACCTTCGTTACTGGTGAAAGTACAGTTTTGATTGATTAACTCTCCGGTTCCGATATTAATAACCATTCCGTGAATTGCCAATGGTTGGTTGTTTTTCCATGCATTTTGCACAATAGACGTTGTACATAGATTAAAGACCTGTTCTTCTACGTTTAACTCTACCAAACGGTCTGTTTTTTTTTCCGGCTCATCGATAGCATCAATTTCTGTGGAGTGTAAGCGATAAACATCCTTGATGTGGCATAACCAGTTATCGATGATTCCAAATTGATTACGGCTCAATGAAGCCGCCACACCACCACAACCATAATGTCCGGCAACAATGATGTGCTTAACTTTGAGTACATTTACAGCGTAATCCAGTACCGACAACATATTCATATCAGAATGTACACAAACGTTTGCGATGTTTCTGTGTACAAAAACCTCTCCTGGTTTGGTTCCTGTAATTTCGTTTGCAGGTACACGGCTGTCAGCACAACCAATCCATAAAATTTCCGGATTTTGACCTTTAGTAAGTTGGTTGAATCGTCCTGAGGTATCATTTTTGACAAACTCAACCCAATCGTTGTTTCCTTCTATAATCTTGTTAAAACTATCTTTTAATGTATCGCACATATATTTGGGTTTTAATTTTTTTTTTAATTGGTTTTGTAAAATTAATTGATAATTGCTTAATTATCGGATAAATGATAAAAAATCATTTTTCTTATCATTAAACTATTGGTTAAATCGCTCTGCGATGTGCAATAGTGATGGTGTCATTATCCACGTCCTTATTGATTTGTACTGAATCTTTAAAACCGGAGAGCTTGATGGTTATATTTTTTTCTTTGGCTCTGTTATTGGCAAAATCTTCGATTAGTTCCAAGATGTCTGCGTGAATATAAACGGTCTTTTTAGCATTGATCCAAACGGTAGAATGCTCGGGTAAAGACAATAGTTTGTTTTTAATTGAAGCTTTGTTTAGAAAAGAAACTTCTTCGGCAAGAGTAATATTATAGTATTTTCCAAAGCCTTTTTCGGTAGAGATTTCCAAGCCTTTTTTGATGTTTCCAAACAACAAAATCAGAATGCTGAACGCCATACCTAATGCCACACCGGTGAGCAAATCGAAGTAAACAACTGCTCCCAAAGTCAAAGCGAAAGATAAAAACTGATATTTGCCTTTGTGCCAGAAATGTTCAAACGTAGCAGGTTTTGCCAGTTTGTAGCCTACAATCAATAACACAGCAGCTAATGTTGCCAATGGAATCATATTTAAGATTACCGGAATGGAAAGTACACAAATTAGCAATAAGACCCCGTGAATAATTGCCGAAGTTTTGCTTTTTGCCCCTGCATTGATGTTTGCCGAACTGCGGACAACTACAGATGTCATCGGTAATCCACCGATGGCAGCACTCAATACATTTCCTATTCCCTGTGCTTTGAGTTCGGTGTTGGTGTTGGTATTTCTTTTATAAATATCCAAGCGGTCTGAAGCTTCAATACACAATAAGGTTTCAATAGATGCAACCACTGCAATGGTAATACCAATAGTCCATACTTTCGGATTTACAAACCCTTCTAAATTTGGAAGCATAATTAAACTGGAAACATCGCCCAGTCCTGAAAGAACGGGTAATTTTACCAAATGATCAGATGAAATAGCCAATGAGCTTCCTGATGAAATAAAAAACTGGTTTAACAAAATGCCTACTGTCACAGCGACCAGTGCTCCCGGAAGCATTTTTAATTTACGTAAAAAAGGTGCTTTTTCCCAAATCAGTAAAATACCAATTGAAACCGATGTGACTAATAAAGTACCGATATGGACTGCCTGGAATCCGTTTGAAAAAAAATCGTTATAACCCGAAATTCCCAATGCAACCGGAATCTGCTGAATGATAATAATGACACCGATACCTGCCAGCATTCCTTCAATTACACTGTTTGGAAAATAATTGGCAATGCCTCCTGCTTTTAGAAAGCCTAAAATCAGCTGCATGACTCCGGCAATGATTCCGGCACATAAAAAGATGTCAAACGCTCCCAAATCTGTAACGGCGACCAGCACAATGGCAGACAAACCCGCGGCCGGCCCGGAAACACTTACATTAGAATTGCTGAGAAAACCTACAACCAAACCTCCGATGATACCAGAAATAATTCCTGATAGCGGTGGTGCGCCGGAAGCTAAGGCAATCCCTAAACAAAGGGGGAGAGCTACAAGAAAGACTACCAATCCGGGAGCAAAGTTTTGTGACAACTCTGCTTTAATATTTTTTTTCATAAAAAACTATAATTAATAAACATTAAATAACTGCATCTGAATACTTTGAAAAAGTAAAGATGATTTGAAACAAGCTGAAAATACTTGTAAAAATGAAGGTTTACATGTTTTTGATTATAGCAAGAAAATCTTTCTCTCTGACAGACAATAGTCTGAAGTTATGCAGGATCATCATTTTGCACAAACATAAAAGTCTGTTTCACAAGTTGGATGTCCGTAATCTTACAGCAGTAAATGTAAACCCGTTAATTATAGTTGTTCCGGAGGTGGTGACGGAACTTTAAATACCAGATTGTCCTTAAGTTCGTTATTAGAAAAATCGGTACTGCTTAAAATAAGCGGGTTACTATGAAGATAATTTTTAAAGTTGGAAAAGGCGCAATAATTCACTTCCTTCTCTTCTTCTTCGTTTAGATTATTGTTATTTGTTTTGTTTTTTGAATTTATTTCTTCTTCTTCGTTCAGGATCAACATATAAGAAGTGTCAGTTTTACAGGCAAAACTAACCGTGGGTGCAAACAGAAAGCACACAAATAAAAAAAGGGTCGATATGTTGAATACCTTTAGCATAACGGTACAAAGATACGGTAAAAACACATAAAAGTTAAATTAAGAAACTGCAAAAGTGTTGTTAAAAAAGAGGAGAAAGGATCGTTTATTAAAAAAGCGGAACACTTTACTTAGAGTATTCCGCTTTTGAGTGTTGGTCTACTAGGACTCGAACCTAGAACGACTGAACCAAAATCAGCTGTGTTACCATTACACCATAGACCAATTGGTTGTTGTGATAAGTTTTATTTGTTGGTCTACTAGGACTCGAACCTAGAACGACTGAACCAAAATCAGCTGTGTTACCATTACACCATAGACCAATAAAACCTGCAATTATGCGACCATATAATTTGGTTTGTTATTGCGAGTGCAAATGTAGCACAAAAAAAGAATATAGCAAGTTTTTGGATAAAAATTTTTAAAAA
>DATGMY010000178.1:0-4336 GCA_035307005.1 Flavobacterium sp.
TATAGCGGAATTAATTTCTGTAACTCCCGAAAATCAGGGAGCGGATTTCGTTATTACAAAAAAGCAAATAAAAAACTTTTTGAACGGAAAAACGCCGGAAGCGATTGTAATTCGTACGTTACCCAATTATTCAGAGAAAAAGCATAAAAATTATTCCAACACCAACCCACCGTATTTATTGGAAGAAGCGGCAATATACCTTTGCGAAATCGGAATCAAACATTTACTGATTGATCTACCCAGTGTGGATAAAGAAGTTGACGAAGGAAAATTGGTTTCACACAAAGCGTTCTGGAATGTAAAAAATGTTCAAAAAGTGAATGATGATGCCCGTTTTGATAGCACCATAACGGAATTAATTTTTGTGGAAGATGTTATTAAAGACGGCTCGTATATTTTAAACCTGCAAATTGCTTCGTTTGAAAATGATGCGTCGCCAAGCAAACCCGTGCTGTATAAAGTTTTGTAGTTAAAAGAAACGGTCATTTTGAACGGAGTAAAGAATCTGAAAAGAGCCCCCGACTCCGTCCGAACTGACAGCGCTGTATTATTAAAAATTATTTTGTTTGGTGGTTTACATCGTTTCTGTGTTGAACGATTTCCATATTTTCATCAACGATATAGGCACTTCCAAAACCATTGACATAATTTCCCTTTGTGGGGTTTAACTGTATCAAAATAAAATCCTGCATTTCAGAAAGAATGTCCAAAACCTTTCCGTGTGCTTCTTTTAGTTGAGGCAAAACCTGATTCCACAATTCCGAATCTCTTTCTACTTGTGAGGTAACGGTGTCAAAAGTCAGTCGTTCGCGGGCATAGATCTGCTTGGTAGCCGATTCGTCTTCAATAAACATAACCGAAGCCTGACCGTTCAGCAGATTTTTAGTGTGTTTTGCCATAAAAGAAACCAATACATAGAAAGTGTTTCCTACACGAACGTAGGGTGCATAACTCGCTGTTGGTTTACCTTCCGAATCCATTGTGGCTAAAATAACCGATTTGGTCGAAGCAATTAGTTCGTTGACTTTTGGAGTTAAAGGTTTGGCTTTTTTCTGAGCATCCTGAGAAGTGGTATTTGAATCCATAATTGAAATAAGTTTATTTACTACAAATTTAATTATTTAGATTAATTAAAAATAATATAACTGCTTTTTTTTCTGAGAATTCTTTTTTCAAAATCTAAAATCGGCTTGCAGCGTTAATGTAAAAGTAAATTTTGACCGAACAGCTTGTCCGTTATATTTGCCCGGAATCCACTTTTTGGAAGCTTTACGTACAGCATTTTCCATTCGTTTTTTGAAATATTGCATATCTTCGTCCACCATGGAAAAACAACTGAGGCTTCCGTCTTTTTCTACGATAAATGTAACAGCAACCGGAAAATCTCCATGTGTGCTTGTTATTCCCAAGTGTGCTTTTTCTCTATCCGTTAAATAAAAATTGCTTTTAAGTTTTTTAAGAAATTTTTCCTTACCTATAGCTGGTTCCGGACTTTGCCTGATCAATTTATAATAGGTACATTCATTGAGTAAAAAAGGCAAATTGACCATACTGCTTTTGGCTGCTCCATCTATAATCGCAGGTTGAAAATCGGGTAAAGAAGCAACAATAGGTGTAATCAGTGGTTCTAATTTATATTCGTCATTGGGAATGCTGACTTGAACAACCGTGCCTTTCTCGTTTAAAAATAATTTCAACGGAACAACGTAATTTTTTCCGCGCATTTGTTCAAAAGTATCATCGGGAATGTCTAATTCCTGAATAATACTTCTTACATATTGTTCGGGTTCAAACGGTGGAATCGCCTTGGTTTGAGCTTGTGTATTGAATAAAAAACTTAGTGCAAAAAATAAAGAGAAGATGTGTTTCATTGATTTAATATTGTCTAATTTTGATCGGCATTGTAAATTTTGAACGAACTGGAACTCCGTCTTTTGTAGCTGGATTCCATTTGGGCATAGATTTTATTACTCTTATTACTTCAGCGTTGAGAGAAGGTGTATTGGACGAAACTATTTGTATATTGGTCAGGCTGCCATCTTTCTCAACGATAAATTTAACTCTTATATCTGCATTATTGTAATCTTTATTTCCGACATTTAGTTTCTGGGCAATATGATGATAAGCTTTTTCTACACCTTCTTGCGGTTTGGCAGCTGAATTGATAGCTTGGTAATTAACAGGTTGTTGAATGGGGATAATCAGCTTAAAAGCTTTTTTTGAAACGACCGGAATTCCATCTTCTGTTTTTGGATGCCATTTGGGAAGGTCTGTAAAAGCATCTTTAAAATAAGGTCGTAAACCTAACGAGTCATTGTGAATGGATGGATTAAAAACCGTTCCGTCTTTCAGGATCGTCAGAGCTAAAAGTACTTCTATTTCCGTAGAGTTGATTTTATTGGTTATTTCCGTTGGAAGTTCAATTCTTGAAACGAGCAACTCCAAATATTCTTCTGTAGGGATAGAGGTGTAAGCATCAGTAATTTGCAAATCCGTTTGAGCAAACAAGATGTTTTGACAAATAAACGTCAACAAAACAAGCAGCGTATTTTTCATCATTTTCAAATTTTGCTGCAAAAATAAACTTATTTTTTTAATTTTCTTTTTATGTGAGTGCGGTTTAATATAAATTCATAATTGTTAATGATTTCTATATGATGAACCCGATTTATAAAAAAGTTCATTATTTTTGTGAAGATTAAAATCAAGTAATTTTCTTTCGTAAAGACAAAAAAGATAAATGTAAAAAGCGGTTTATGGACACTAAAAAAGCAAGAGAACAGATTTTTAGACATCTCGATGGTATGGTTACCGTTCCGGTAGCACTTTCACTCTACAAAAAAGGAATATTAGACTTCTTTTTACAACAACAAAAAACAGATTTAGAAACACTCACAAACACTTTTAATGCCAATAAAGGTTATTTAAATGTGGCTTGTAGAACTTTAGCGTCTCAGGGTTTTTTAGAATATCAGGTGGACAATGTTTCAGAGCAAATAATTATAGGAATAAATTCAAAAACGGTTGAATTTGTACAAAACCTTCATTGGTATGAATTGGTTTCTGAGTTGACAAAACAGTATGATGTAGAAGACTTTATGGGAAAAGAAGCTAAAGATCATCATTTTGTTTTTGACGTTTTTCAACGATTTGTTTCCAGGCAAAAGGAAACCAAAGAGTTTTCCGATATTGCTTATCAGATGATGAAGCATACCGAAGGTTATTTAATGGCACCGATGATTGTCAAGCTTGGAATGTCGGGAATGTTTCACAAATATTTTATGGAAAGTTCGTTTAGTGCAGAAGAGTTTCACAAACATCCGGAAGTCTTTAAAAAGATTTTAGATTTTTTTGCGGAAATGGGCTGGTTTTCAAAACAAAACGGACATTACCAGTTCACCGAAGAAGGTTTGTTTTTTGCCAAACGAGCCACTGCTTATGGTGTAACGGTTTCCTATCTGCCTATTTTTCTGCACATAGACGATTTGCTGTTTGGAAAAGCCGGAATGTTACGAGAAGATACTTCATCTGCTGACGAAATCCACGTAGATCGTGTGATGAATGTTTGGGGAAGTGGCGGTGCGCACGCAACATACTTTAAAGTGTTGGATGATTTTATCATAGAAATCTTCAACCGTCCTTTGGAAAAGCAACCCAAAGGGATTTTGGATATGGGTTGTGGCAACGGTGCTTTGCTCCAGCATTTGTATGAAACCATAGAAAGACGAACGTTACGAGGCAAGCATTTAGAGGATTACCCACTGTTTTTAGTAGGTGCCGATTATAATCAGGCAGCGTTAAAAATTACCCGTGCCAATCTGACGGCTAATGATATTTGGGCAAAAATCATCTGGGGAGACATCGGGAATCCGGATTTATTAGCCGCCGATTTAAAGGAAAATTACAACATAGCACTTAGCGATTTGTTGAATATGCGTACTTTTTTAGATCACAATCGGGTTTGGGAAGATCCCGAATCAACAGATGGGCTCATCAGTGATTCTACAGGCGCTTTTGCACATCGTGGACAATGGATCTCTAATAATAAAGTAGAAATCAGCCTGAAACAACATTTAGAAAAATGGAAACCTTATGTTTCTGAAAACGGTCTGTTTGTCATTGAATTGCATACAGTAGATCCGAAAATTACAGCCAAGAACATTGGGAAAACTCCTGCTACGGCATACGATGCCACGCACGGATTTTCAGATCAATACATAGTGGAAATAGCGGTTTTTCAAAAAGCCGCAAAAGCTGCAGGTTTGCAATTGGACGAACAAATGTTTAAGAAATTTCCCGATACCGAATATGCAACCGTCAGTATCAATTATTTGAA
>DATGMY010000179.1:0-2485 GCA_035307005.1 Flavobacterium sp.
TATTGTAAATGTAATCTCGTTTCTTGTCAAAATAATTGTTTTCTTGTGAAAACACTGAGATCGCAAGTGACAGTATTGTGAAGAATAGTATTGAATTTTTCATTATTATTACTTAATGACTATTGTTCCATCGTCATTTCTATTGACGTTCCATCAGTATATCTAAAGTTCATTTTCGTAAAACCTAATTTTGAATTAAACTCAAATTCGGCAATACAAATCTTTTCTTTATTCTTTTTTTTGCCCCAATTGGAAGTTGCTTTGATTTTCGCCACGTAAGTTGAATCAGTAGTATGTTTAACGCCCTCAATACTGTATTCTCTGAAAATTCTATTCATATTGTACTCATCATATCCAGCAACAATATTGTTTATAGTACTCCATTTATCTCCTTTTTTAACTGGAAATAGGACTTCTGGAAAAGGAGCGATTTCTAATTTTTTGAGCGTATATGATCGTGGAGGATGAATATGAAATTCTTCTTCGTTTTCATGGGCACTTGTGATGTCCCATTTGTAATATTTAGTGGTGTCCAAGTATAGTTTCCTTTCTTCTTCTGTTAAGAACTCATCCTTATAATAGTGTTTGTACTTAATTTTTGTTCCTCCGCTGTAATTTCCAGGAATCGTTTTTAAAACTAAATCAAAATAGAGAATTCGATTTTTGTCTTTTTGAATAACTTTGTACATATATTCTTTTCCAGTAATAAGAATAATGTTATCGTCATTGTGTTTAGATTCAACATCAGTGCGGTGTTCGGTATCTAAGTTCTTCGCATGATTCTTTCTAATTTGTGCGCAGGAGGAAATGCTTATTATGAACAGCGCTAAAATAAAAACAAATTTCATAGTGGATTTTATTAAGTGTTGAAATTACAGTCCACTAATATATTTATATAAATGTAAATAGAGATTGGGCTTAAGTTTTATTGTGATAACCGTTTGATTATATATTGATTAATCTATTTTATTGACTATCTCAAACAAATTAGTTACTTTCGGTTTTCAAAAAAAAGAGAGAATGAAAAAAACAATTAATTCCCGTATAGTAGTGGGAGCAATTGCTGCAGGAGTTTTATTTTCATGTAGTCAAAACGAAAGTCAGACAAAAACAGAAAAGGAGCCTGTTGAGCAAACCGAAAAACAAGATAAGGAAGCTTTTGAATGGGAAGCAGATCGCTTTGCGGATATTCGTGTACTTCGTTATAAAATTAACGGTTTTGATAAGCTTACGCTTGACCAAAAAAAATTGGCTTATTATCTGACGCAAGCAGGTTTAAGCGGGCGAGATATTATTTACGACCAAAATTACAAGCACAATCTTGAAATTCGTAAAGCACTAGATCATATTGTTGCGAATCATGAAGGAGAAGAAAGTGAAAATTGGAACAAGTTTCTGCAATACACGAAACAAGTTTGGTTTGCCAATGGAATCCACCACCATTATTCAAAAGATAAATTTCAACCTGAATTTGATAAAGAATATTTCAATACTTTATTGGCTGAAACAGATACTAAACTTAGCGATGCAGCCTTAGAAGCTATTTTTGATCCAAATGTGGATGCAAAAGGCGTGAACTTAGATGCTTCAAAAGGAATTATCAAAGGAAGTGCCAACAACTTTTATGGTGAAGGCGTTACCGAAAAAATGGTGGATGAGTATTATGCTAAAATCAAAGATGCAAATGATAAAACTCCAATTTCTTACGGGTTGAATTCCAAAATGATTTTGAATGAGAATGGTGAGTTGGAAGAGGTGACTTGGAAAATTGGAGGGATGTACGGTCCAGCTCTTGAGAAAGTAGCCTACTGGTTAGAGAAAGCAGCGGAAGTAGCTGAGAATGATGCTCAACGCGATGCGCTTAAATTATTGGTGAAATATTATGAAACTGGTGATTTAAAAGATTGGGATGCCTACAGCATTGCATGGGTAGAAGCAACGGATGGAGATATTGACTACATCAATGGATTTATTGAAGTTTACGGAGACGCTAAAGGATATAGAGCGACTTACGAAACTATCGTTCAAATGAAAGACTTCGAAGCTTCTGAACAAATGAAGGTTTTAGAAGAAAATGTTCAGTGGTTTGAAGATAGTTCTTCAATTATGGATGAACATAAAAAGAAAAATGTAAAAGGAGTTACTTATAAAGTGGTAAATGTTGTGGGAGAAGCTGGAGACGCTTCACCTTCTACACCAATTGGCGTAAACCTTCCCAATGCTGATTGGATCAGAGCTGAACATGGTTCTAAATCAGTAAGTCTTGGAAATATCGTGGAAGCCTATGAAAATGCTTCAGGTAGTTCAATGCTTAAAGAGTTTACTTATGATGAAGAAGAGTTAGAACGCGCCAAAGAATATGGCTCTTTAGGATCAAGATTACACACTTCTCTTCACGAAGTTGTAGGTCACGCCAGTGGACAATTAAACCCAGGTGTTGGAACACCAAAAGAAACTCTAAAAAATTATGCAAGTGCCCTCGAAG
>DATGMY010000180.1:0-6383 GCA_035307005.1 Flavobacterium sp.
GGACATTATCAACTAACGAAATCGTAAAAGTAGAAGAATTTACAGCACGATAAATTCTCAAAAAGTTCATTACTATCAAAAATGCTCTCTTCAAATAGCATAATTCCCATAAAAATGCTTTCTATAAAAAGCAATTATTAAAATTGTTATCAGAAAATCATTCATAAAAAAGCGTAAATTTGCTTTTAATTGTAACCAAGAAATGAAAAATTGTTATATCAACGGTATTGGCAGTGTAAGCATTCAAACACCAGAATACAGTGTTTTTGATGCAGCACCTGAAAAAGTACAGCATCTGAACCATGCGCAACAACCTTCGTACAAGGAGTTGATTGCACCGGCAATGAGCCGTCGTATGGCGAGGGGAATTAAAATGAGTATTTATGCAGCTAATCAGGCAATGAATGAAGCAGAAAATCCTGATTTGGACGCTATCATAGCAGGTACTTCATTAGGTTGTATTGAGGATTCTGAAAAGTTTTTGAATACCATTATTGAAAATGACGAGGAATTTCTCACGCCGACAGCTTTTATTCAATCTACACATAATACCGTAGCAGCACAAATCGCATTACAATTGCAATGCAAAGCGTATAATTTTACGTATGTAAACGGAGGAAATTCTTTTGAAAGTGCCTTGTTTGACGGATTATTACAATTAAAATTCAACAATGCAGAAAATATTCTGGTGGGTGGTGTGGATGAAATAGCTCCTTATACTTATTCGATGTTTGAAATGATCGGCAGGGTTAAGAGCGAAAATACTTCTGCTGATTTCAGAAATCCTTTAACTGCAGGAGTTCCGTATGCAGAAGGTGCCAACTTTTTTGTGCTGTCTTCTGAAAAGACTTCGAAATCATATGCTAAAATAGACGATGTAACTTTAGTAAATGAGTTGCCAGAAAATGGAGCAACATTTGTTTTGGATTTTTTGTCTAAAAACAATTTGAAAAAGGAGGATATAGACGTGGTCTTTTTTGGTGTCAATGCTGATAAGAATCAACAACATTTTTACGATGAATTGGCTCAACAATTGTTTGGTCAAACGCCGATTGCTTATTATCAACATCTTTCGGGCAGCTACGATACCGCATCGGCTTATGGATTAAAAGTGGCAGCCGAAGTTTTACAAAAGCAATCGTATCCGGAACAAATTCAATGGAATGAATTAAAACCAACACGCTTACAAAGAATTTTATTGGTTCATCAATCACAGCAAGCAGATTATAGTTTAGTATTGCTTTCGAAATGTTGAAACACCACTACATAAAATGGATTTGTTTTTTTGGAATTGTACTGCTTCTTGCAGCAACTTGTTTCCATATAATACCGGGATTTATTCTCTTCTTGTGGATTTTGTTGTGGCTTGGTTTAACAGTTTTCGGGTCTTTTCATATTCGTTTGAATTATTTTTTAAAAGCTTTGCATCAGAAGAAAAACCATTCTAAGAATGAAATTGCCCTAACTTTTGACGACGGACCGCATCCCAATACCAGTCAAATATTGGATTTACTACACAAATTTGAAATGAAAGCTACCTTTTTCTGTATTGGAAAACAAGTAGAAATGTATCCTGAAATCGCTCAAAGAATGGTAAAAGAAGGACACATAATTGCGAATCACACTTATACACATACTCCAAAAATGGGATTTTTACCGACAAAAAAGGTCTGGAACGAAATTCAAAAATGCAGTGATATAATAGAAAAAGCGACCGGAAAAAAAGTGATGTTGTATCGTCCGCCTTTTGGAGTAACCAATCCAAATATTGCTAAAGCAGTTGAAAAGAGCGGGCTGAAAGTAATAGGTTGGAAGGTCCGTTCGTTGGATACTGTGATTTCTTCAGAAAAAAAATTGTTAGAAAGACTGATTTCACGTATTTCAAAAGGAAGTATTATTTTATTGCATGACAACAGAAATGTGACCGTACAAACCTTGGAACAGTTGTTGATAACAATACAAAAAAAACAGTTGACTTCTGTCACTGTTTCAGAATTACTAAATATAAAACCCTATCAGGAATGAGAAAAATAATAGTGTTGTTTATAGGAATGATGACTTCGCTGACAGCCGTTGCTCAAACAAAAATGACCAAAGCTGAAGTTGCCGTTTTTAAACAGGCTGTGGAAACGGAAGCAAAAAAAATGACAAGTCTTGCCTCGGATTTTGAAGAAACAAAATATGTTAAAGTATTGAAAAACAGTAGTAAATCTACGGGTATTTTCCGGTATAAAAATGATAAATTATTATGGCAATACAATGCGCCCAAAAAAAGTGCGTTACTGTTTCTCGGAAATAAAATGACGATGAAAAGCGATAAAGGCAGGGTTTCGACGATTGACCTTAACAAAAACAAGCGTTTCCGTCAGTTACAGCAACTAATGATGGCAAGCTATAACGGAACTGTTTTTGACGAAGATAATTTCACTATAAACTATTTTAAAGATACAACGCAAAAATGGGCTGTTTTAACACCGAAGTCAAAAGATATGGGCAAACATATCAAGGAAGTGACTTTTTGGTTTAAAAACGGAGAAAATGCAGTTTCTGAAATCAAGATTGTGGAAAACAACGATGATTATTCCGTTATCAGATTAATGAATCGTAAAATCAATGAAACGATTAGTGATAACGTTTTCCAATTGTAATTAATGTGAAGAGATAATTTTGATTTAAGAAAAAAGTCCAGCTAAAACTTTAGCTGGACTTTTTTCTTTTTAGTTGTTTAACAATAAACCTTATGAACAGCGAAACAAGGGCAGATTTAAAACCAGACGATCCTTGAACTGTGGAAGCTAAATTCATAATTCCGCTTTTTGCCAGATTACCGGGCGTAACCGCAGAAGAAATGTTTTCGATACCAAGACCTATTTTTCTGACCTGAATTTCACGTTCCAATTTCAGAATCTCCAACTGCTGGTCTATCTCTTCAAAACTTGTGAATTTTTTTTTCATAGTATTTTACTTAGCTGTTAAAAAATATGTCTGAAAACTTTTTTAAGATAGGAATATCAATTAAAGATTTTCTGAAAATATAGATTGCCAAAGTCAAGATGATATAAACGCCTCCAATAATCAGAAACCCCAGCATATTGCTTTCTAAACAATCACCAATAGCAAATGCCGCAGCAAAAGAAAGAAACAATAAAGACAGAGATAAAAATAGGGTTAAGGCAAAAATTTTGAACATCAAAGCCAAAGCTCTGGATGAAATCTTAAAACCCAACAACTGATAATAATCAAGGTTGGTTTCAAAAAAGCCCCTCGCTTCGGATTTGATTTCAGAAAAGTTGTTTTTAATATCCTCTTTTAATGACATAAAAGGTTATTTTACTTCGGACTTAACCTGTTCAACTTTAGCCTTTGCCTGACCTGCTGCGTCTTTTACACCGCTTTTCAACTGTGCCAGTTTCTTTTCCAATGTGCTAATTACATCTTCAGATTTGCTCTCAGCATTCGTAATCAAAGAATCAATAGAAGATTCTAAATTGCTTGATTTTGAAGAAATAAGGGTTTTTACTTGTTTTTTTAAATCTTCCAGTTTGTGCGAAACATCGTCTTTACCTTCTTTAAAACCTTTGGAAATTCTTTTTCGGGTGTTTTCTCCCTGATCCGGTGCTAATAAAATTCCGGCAACTGCTCCTACAGCAGCTCCTGCCAAGATGGCTACTAATGTACTTCCTGTTTTTCCCATAACAAATTTTTATTTAATGATTTTTAATGACTTAAAATTAAGAATAAAAAATCAAAATCCTATTAAAAAAAACTTAATTTTTAATAATTCCTTTTCTAAAGACTGAATCAAAGGTGTTTAATTCGTTTTCTCGTTTGGGGTTTAGGGATGCTTATTTTGAATCCAGATCAAATGTTTCAGAAGGATTTTCGTGTTCTTCATACTCAATCATATTTTCTCCATTGGCAACAATAGTACAGACTACGGCGTCTCCTGTTACGTTTACAACTGTGCGAACCATATCCAAAATACGGTCAACCGGAAAAATAATGGCAATCCATGCCGGATTTAACCCCACAGACTCCATAATGATGATCAGCATTACCAGCCCTGCACTTGGAACGGGAGCGGCACCTATGGAAGCAAGCGTTGCGGTAACTACAATAATTAACTGTTGTGTCATGGTTAAATCAATCATGTGCATCTGAGCCAGAAATACCACAGCAATCGCCTGATATAAACTGGTTCCGTCCATATTGATGGTAGCACCAATCGGCAACACAAAACTGGAGATTTTTTTATTAACACCTAAATTGTTTTCAATACATTCCATGGTCACAGGAAGTGTGGCTGCACTGCTCGAAGTAGAAAATGCCAAAGCCTGAGCCGGACTCATTCCTTTGAGAAATCCACGATAAGTGATTTTTTTCGTGAAAAGTTTCACAGCTAACGGATACAGTATAAAAATAAAAAGTAAAAGCCCAATAAGCACTGTTAATGTGTACCAGGATAATCCTTTAAAAATCTCTATTACCTTGCCCACATCATCGCCTGCCATTTTGCTGACGACCCCCGCCAACAGTGCAAATACGAAAAATGGTGCAGCCTGCATCACAAAATCAACCATTTTCAGAAACACCGCTAAAAAACCGTTGATGAATTTAATTACAGGTTCGGATTGTTCTTTGGGAATAAACAGGAGAGATATGCTGAAAAAGATGCCGAAAAAGATGATTTGCAGCATCAATGTATTATTAGATAAGGAAAAAAAGAAGTTTTCTGGAACAACATCCACCAGCATTTGCAACGGACCGGCTTCTTTCATTTGATTTGCCGCTTCTAACCTCTGGCTGATTTCTTCATCTGAAAGTGTTTCATTTGAAATACTTCTCATTCGTTGTACTCTTTCCTGATGTTCAGGCATTTGATGGTAATGTATTCCGTCTTTAATTTCGTGACCCTGAGAAGTAGCCCAAATTTCATAGCTCAACCGGTTTTCGATCAGGCTGTCCTGATCAATTCTTCCGCCCGGATTGATGATATTGACCAAAAGTAAACCGGTTCCTATGGCGAGAAAACTTGTCGAAATAAAGATGAGCAGTGTTTTTCCGCCAATTTTTCCTAAACTCACAGTGTCTCCTAAATTGGAAACACCGCTGATAATAGACAACAATACCAAAGGAACAGCAATGAGTTTTAACAGATTAATGAATATGGTTCCGAATGGATCAATCCAGTTTATTGTGAATTCGCTCCAGCCCATTGTACTGGAAATCAATGCCCAAATGACACCAAGCAACATTCCGATAATAATTTTCCAATGTAAAGCCAGTTTCTTTTTTCCTGAAGTCGTTTTGCTCATAATTATTTTTTAATCGAGCTAAGATAAAGATTTTTTTGAAGTATGAATAAAGGTCTGTTCCGGAATTTGGAAAAAGAATGGTACATTTGTCCGAAATTTTAAAAAAATGAAAAAAATAGTATTATTGGCTGCTTTTGCAGTTTTTGGTTGGTCGTTAAACTCTTGTAAAAGTGATGATGAAGTGGTAACTCAAAAGAGTGAAAAAGAACTTTTGGAAGGGAAATGGAATATGGTTAAAGAAGAAATTTATTTTGACGATGTTTTAGAGCATACGCAAGATTTAAGAGCAGCTGAATGCGACTACGACTTCTACCATTTTTATGCTAATGGAAATAAAGAAGAAGTTTATTTCAATAACGATTGTAACCAGAGCGAATACGACGGAATTTGGAATTATGATGAAGCTACTAAGGAACTTACGATTGTCGATTCTGAAGATGATTACACAATGATTTATAGAGTTTTAAATATTGACGCTTCTTCTTTAGAAATTCAAATCATTAATGAAGATGGTGTAGTAATCCGAGAAGAGGTTAAAATAATAACTCATTTAAACAGATAACAAAATGCCTTCCAATCCGGAAGGCATTTTGTTTTTACAATTATTTATTTTCAACTTTTGCCCAGGTATCTCTGAGCCCAACAGTTTTGTTAAAAACCAATTTTTCTTCTGTGCTGTCTTTGTCCACACAAAAATAACCCAAACGCTGGAATTGAAATTTATTCCCGTTTTTTGCAGTTTTCAGGCTTGGTTCTGCATACCCCGTAATAACTTTTAACGAATCAGGATTGATAAATTCTTTAAAATCCACTTCTTTATTACCATCCGGATTTTCGTGGGTAAACAAACGATCATAAATGCGAACTTCGGTTTCTAAAGCATGCGGAATCGAAACCCAGTGAATCGTTCCTTTTACTTTGCGTTTTGAAGCTTCTGTACCGCTGCCCGATCTGGAATCCGGATCATACGTTACGTGAATTTCCGTGATGTTGCCGTTTTCGTCTTTTACCACGCTTTCTCCTTTAATGATGTATGCGTTTTTTAAACGAACTTCTTTGCCTAAGGTC
>DATGMY010000181.1:0-10605 GCA_035307005.1 Flavobacterium sp.
TGATAATACGTTTCATAAAGCGATTGGTCAATAATAACTTCTTCCTTGCGGGAAAGCACTACTTTTTCCATTGCTCCCGATTGAATCGCATCAATCCCTTTTTGAACCAACTGAATATGAAATGCTTTATTGACCAACGGATTTTCCAGCATCATATCTTTTTCAGAAAAGCTTACTTCAAAATCTGAATCATCTTTTATCAACTGGCAATGCTCCGGATAAAAAACGACTTTTTCAGCACCCGAAAAAGGGGCAAATACAAAGCACGATTGTTCTAAAACCGTTGTCGTGTGCAAATCATCATTTTTTTGAAACCAACCAAAACGTACCGTTTCATTGGGTTTTCTGTAAACAACAAAAGGACGTTTCTCTTGAAGCCATTCCTTTATTTTTTCTGTCATCATCTCTTAGGCAAAATCATATTAGTTAATTTACAAAGAGAAATTAACTGGTTATTTTCATCCGTAATCCGGATTTCCCATAAATGCTAGCTTCTTCCTTTATGAATAATTTTTTCGGTTGCGAAAACAGTTCCTTCACGTTTACTTTTCAAATGATTGGCAGAAATTTCAATGCCACGAACCTCGTGTTCTTTCGGATCTAAAAAAAGCATCGATGCGGCACTTCCCACACTTTCCGCCAACGCTACCGAAGCTCCACCGTGTAGTAATCCCATAGGCTGGTGAACCTTACTGTTTACCGGCATTTTTGCCGTTAAAAAATCTTCACCCGCATCGATGAATTCGATATTTAATGTCTGCATCAGTGTATTTTCGCAGAAGTTTTTACACAATTCTAATATTTTCGTTTTGTCCATTAGTGTCCTGAAATTTGAAAGTATAAAGTTATCAAATATAAATTGTAAGTCAAAAGTTATAAAGCAGGAAAGTCAAACGGTCAGAACGAACTTTTAATTATCTGCTTGACGGCTTTTGGCTTTTAATTCGTAATTTTGCGTACACTTAGAAATCCATACAATGGAAGAAATAAACAAAGAAGTACACGAAGCTTACGAAATCATCAAAAACGGCGGTGTGATCCTCTATCCTACCGATACGGTTTGGGGATTGGGCTGTGATGCGACCAACGAAGATGCTGTAAAACGAATATACGACATAAAGAAACGGACCGAAAGTAAAAGTATGATTGTTTTGGTCAATGGCGACCGTTTGCTCTATCAGGTTTTCAGAAACATTCCGCAAGTTGCTTTTGATATTTTGGATTGTGCCGAAAAACCTACGACTTTGGTTTTGGACGAACCGAAAACGGTAGCAAAAAACCTGATTGCTGAGGACGATTCCTTAGGTATCCGCATTGTAACAACGCCTTTTTGCTTTAAGCTTATCGAGCGAATGAAACGTCCGTTGGTTTCTACTTCGGCAAACATCAGCGGAATGCCTACTCCTACCCGATTCTCAGAAATTTCGCAGGAAATCATCAATGCGGTAGATTACGTTGTAAAATTAGACCAGGATAAAATTTGTAAAAAATCATCAACGGTTATAAAATTAACCAATGATTCACAAGTAAAGATTTTAAGAAAATAATGATTATTGCTACCCAATATAAAGAAGCTTTAAAATTGCCTGTTTTTCAAATCATTTCGCAAGCAGCCAAAGAATTGAATGTTGAAGTATATGTGATCGGCGGTTATGTCCGTGATTTTATTCTGGAACGCGGTGTTAAAAAAGACATCGATATTGTGGCTGTGGGAAGCGGCATTGATTTGGCACTCAAAGTTTCCGAATTGATTCCACACCATCCTAAAGTTCAGGTTTTTAAAAATTATGGAACAGCAATGTTGCGTTTCGATGATATGGACATTGAATTTGTTGGCGCAAGAAAAGAATCCTACCGAACAGAAAGCCGCAATCCCATTGTGGAAGACGGAACACTGGAAGACGATCAAAACCGTCGGGATTTTACCATCAATGCGTTAGCTTTTTCCTTAAATGAACAAGATTTTGGTCATTTAGTCGATCCTTTTAACGGAATGGATGATTTACAAAACAAAATCATCCGCACACCTTTAGATCCTGACATTACTTATTCCGATGATCCGCTGCGTATGATGCGTGCCATCCGTTTTGCTACACAATTAAATTTCGTTATTGAAGAACATTCTTTAAAAGCAATTTCTAAAAATGCAGATCGTATCAAAATCATTTCGGGAGAACGAATTGTAGAAGAATTAAATAAAATCCTGTTAACTCCAAAACCGTCTGTCGGCTTCTTATTGTTGTATAAAACAGGTTTGCTCGATTTGATTTTGCCTGAATTAACGGCATTAAACAATGTAGAGGAAGTCGAAGGTCACACACACAAAAACAATTTTTACCATACGCTGGAAGTCGTGGACAATATTTGTCCAAACACTGATGATTTATGGCTCCGTTGGGCGGCATTGTTGCACGATATTGGCAAAGCACCGACTAAAAAATTCAGTAAAAAAAACGGATGGACGTTTCACGGACACGAATTTTTGGGCGGAAAAATGGTCAAACGGATTTTTCAACGTCTGCATATGCCGTTAAACCACAAAATGCGTTTTGTGCAGAAAATGGTAGCCATGAGTTCACGCCCCATTGTAATTGCCGAAGACAAAGTAACAGATTCAGCTGTAAGAAGATTGGTATTTGATGCGGGCGAAGATGTTGAAAATTTATTGACTTTATGTGAAGCAGATATCACAACAAAAAATCCAAAAAAATTTAAAAAATACCATAATAATTTCAAAATTGTTCGCAGCAAAATTGTAGAAGTTGAAGAACGCGATCACGTACGCAATTTTCAACCGCCTATTTCGGGCGAAGAAGTGATGGAAATTTTCAATCTTCCGCCTTCCCGTGAAATCGGTCAGATCAAAGATGCGATCAAAGAAGCTATTTTAGAAGGCGAAATTCCCAACGAATACAAAGCTGCTTATCATTTTATGATTAAAAAAGCCGAAGCACTGGGAATCAAAGTCATAAATCCTAAATTATAAAAAATGGAAAACAAATCATTCATCCGTTGGGCAAAAATCTCTTTGATTTTGGTTTATTTAGTAATTATTGCCGGAGCTACCGTACGTATGACGGGTTCGGGAATGGGTTGTCCCGATTGGCCAAAGTGTTTTGGATATTACATTCCTCCTACCGATGTCCAGGAATTACTGTGGGAATCCAACCGCGAATATAAAAAAGGTCAGGTCATCATTAAAGAAGAAAAGTTGTGGGTTGCCAATAAGAATTTTACTTCAAAGGATGTTTATGATGCCACACATTGGAACGAATATACCAAGCACGATTATACCGTTTTCAACCCTTATCACACCTGGGTAGAATACATCAACCGCTTGTGTGGAGCTTTGGCAGGTTTGGCTTGTTTAATTTTGTTTATTCATTCGTTTAGTTACTGGAAACACAAAAAACCGGTTGTTTTATGGGCGGGAATCGTCTTGTTTTTATTAGGCTTCAACGCATGGCTGGGTGCAACCGTAGTATATTCCGTATTGAATCCGGTTAAAATTACCACGCATATGATTGCGGCTTTAGTAAATGTCGCGGCACTCCTTTATTTAATGCGACTGGCAAAAACAGAAAAAAAATACACCGTTAAATACGACCAAACCTTTTATTTGTTTTCGTGGGCTGCGTTGATTTTCACATTGATTCAAATTGGGTTGGGAACACAAGTCAGACAATTTATCGACGAACAAACCCGAAGCGGAATCACTGATGTTATGGTTTGGCTGCAAAATCCGGATGCTACTTTTTACATCCACCGAACGTTTTCTTTTGTGATATTTTTTGTAAACCTTTATCTTTATTTAAGAAATAAACGACTTAATTTAGGCAACAATAAAATCAATTGGGTAATGTTTCTTTTACTCTTGGAAATTTTGACCGGAGTATTGATGTATTACATTCATTTCCCATTCGGAACACAAGCAGCCCATTTGGTTTTGGCGGCAATTATGTTTGGATTACAGTTTATTATTGTTTTAGAAGCAAGAAAAAAGAGTTTTTAAAATTCTTTTTAAATAATTTAAAGCTGTAATTCCTTTGAATTACAGCTTTTTTTGTGCTTTATAATCTTTGATATATGAAAAAAACAATGCTTATTTTAGGACTCTTTTTTACGAGTATTTCATTCGCAGGCAATCATTTGGGCGGGTGGATGATGTATTACGGAAACCTTTCATTGAATCAATCCGATTTTAAACTCCATTACGAATACCAACACCGAAACCACGAACTTTTGTCTGATTTGAACCAAGCATTGTTTCGCACGGCACTTCAATACAACCTGAAAAACCAACTTCAGTTTTCTGCGGGATATGGTTTTATTCAAACCGAAAAAATGGATGTACCGGATATGCCTTTCAGAGAACACCGCTTGTATCAGGAAGCAAGTACACAGCAAAATATTCTATCTGCTGTACTGAAACACCGGTTTAGGTATGAACAGCGATTTATGGAACATCAGGATATGAAAACACGTTTTCGGTATTCAGTGGGAACAGATATTCCGATCCTTAAAAAGGGAGAAGTAGGCACACAATTATATGCTACATTCTACAATGAAATTTTCATCAACGGAGGAAATTATTCCTTGCACAAAAACGGACTTTTTGACAGAAACCGCTTGTACTTCGCTGCGGGGTTTAAACCAGCAAAAAATGTAGCCATTCAAGCCGGCTGGATGAATCAAATGCTGGAAAAAGTTTCTCATCAACAACTGATGATCTCCATTCATCACAATTTAAGTTTGTAAATTCATCTTTTATTTGTTGTAACGGCCTATTGCAAATCAAAACCAAAAATTTTTAAATACCTGTAATTATTCGGGTTATTGATTCTATAAAAAGAAGGATCTGTGACGATGTGCATAAAATGTTCTGCCTGATAATCGTCAAAGTTTTTATTAAACATACTTACATTCAGATAGGGTCTACCAGTTGGATGAAAACCTCCATCCTGATTGATTAAACCAATAATTTCAATTCCAAAATACATACCTATCAAATCTATAAAAACGTCGCTTTCCAGTTCGTGGTTGACTTCAATAGTTTTCGAGGCATCTATTTTAATGGGATTTGAACTGTAAATCAGTTTTTTATTAATATTGTAAACATTTAAACGAATGTAAGAATCAGCATTTTTATACTCATCTGTTTCATTTATCAATCGAAAAGTAACCGTTTTTACTTTTCTGTTATAATACTTTTCATTGAAAATAACCTTTGATAACAATTCGCTTTTTGTTCCAACAGCCATTGTCTGAACAATACCTTTCCGGTCTTTAAATACTTTTTTATAAAAGGGATTTACAGGAATTGATTCTCCTTTATAAATAACAAGTTCTTCCAGCCCCATTTTTCTTTCCCGTAAATATAAAACGCTTCCCAAATTCTCTGAATTTATTTTAAGATACTGAAACAAAGGATATCTGAATTCCAAAACAGTATTTTTAGGATAATAAAAAAGTCCGTTTAAATCACTGTAAATCATTTGATTTTTAGGTAATCTTATCGGGTAAAAAGAAACAGGCTTATCTGTTTTTTCATTGATTAAATAAGCTTGTTTAAACCTTTGAGCCGTTGTTGTTTTAAAAGAAAAAAGGCAAATTAATATTAAATAAAACTTTACCATAGGCGAAATACATTCATTTCATACCGAAATAAGTTAAAAAACAAAAGGTTAGCGATATAAAAACAAATATATACAAAAACATCCTCAAAAAATATATTTGAGGATGAATTTAGAAAAATATCATATAAACCTAACTTTTAAAAAAAACGGCTGTGCCAGCTTTCTGCTGCAGGCACTTCCCAAAAGTCTTCAAACTCTTCGATGGTATTTACTAAATTATTGAAAACAATCGTTTTCCCGGTAACGGCTTTTTCTTTTGCCATCTTTTTAAAATCGAGCAAAGATTTATGAGCAATGAAATCACCTGTTTTAAAAGTAACATTCATTTTATCTAACAGATCGATACCAAACCGCTTTTCCAAATCCTGGATAATGCGTACCGAAGAATCAACCGAACAACCCGAAGCCGGGTGATATTCCTGATCTACTGCCAAAATAATAAAACGATTGTATTTGATCTGATACGAAGCCTTGAGCGGCGTACTGTGTGCTACCCAGTTTTCGACAAATTCTTTTACATCTCGTTCCACCTCTACAGTTTCTTCGTCCGACAATTTCCGGTCGGACTGATAAATCCAAATACGCGATGATTTGGGCATTTCTTCAAATGGAATCAACATAATTATAAGTCTTGTGCGTTAGCAATTAATTCGGCAATATCCAACACTTGAACATCTCCTTCTTTATGATTAAATTTCACTCCGTCGGTTAACATTGTATTACAAAACGGACAGCCTGCCGCTATAATATCGGGTTTCATTCCCAAAGCTTCTTCCGTACGTTCCATATTGATGTCTTTGTTTCCTTTTTCGGGTTCTTTAAACATCTGTGCGCCACCGGCTCCACAACACAATCCATTTTGACGTGAACGTTTCATTTCCACCAGTTCGGCATCTAATTTCTGAATCAAATCGCGCGGAGCTTCATAAACTTTATTGGCACGTCCTAAATAACAAGGGTCGTGAAATGTGATTCGTTTTCCTTTGAATTGCCCTCCTTCGATGGTCAGCCTGCCTTCATCAAGCAAGGATTTCAAAAATTGGGTGTGATGCATAATTTCATAATTACCGCCCAATCCTGGATATTCGTTTTTTATGGTATTGAAACAATGCGGACAAGCAGTTACGATTTTATTGATGCCGTATCCATCAAAAACCTGAATGTTCATCATTGCCTGCATTTGAAACAAAAATTCGTTTCCGGCACGTTTTGCCGGATCGCCCGTACAACCTTCTTCGGTTCCTAAAACGGCAAATTTTACGTTGGCTTTGTTTAAAATCCGGACAAAAGCTTTGGTGATTTTTTTGGCTCTGTCGTCAAAACTCCCCGAGCATCCCACCCAAAACAATACTTCGGGTTGTTCGCCTTTTGCCATCATTTCAGCCATTGTTGGTACATATATATTCTCAGACATGTTTTTTTAATTAAAATTGACAAATAATCTTTTGGAAATTAATTCTCGTCTTTCCAGTTCAATCGATCCATCTGGCTGTACTGCCACGGAGCACCATTGTTTTCGATGTTGGTCATCATCGTATTGAGTTCCATTGGTGCAGCACTTTGCTCCATAACTAAATAACGGCGCATATCCATAATAATGGAAAGCGGACTGATCAACACCGGACATTCCTCCACACAGGCATTGCAGGTGGTACAAGCCCATAATTCTTCGGGCGTGATGTAATCGTTGAGCAAAGCTTTACCATCATCTACAAACGTTCCTTTGTTGGCATCAATGTTTCTGCCTACTTCCTCCATACGATCGCGCGTTTTCATCATAATCAAACGCGGAGACAGTTTCTTTCCGGTAATATTTGCAGGGCAAGCTGCCGTACACCGTCCGCATTCCGTACAGGAATAAGCACTTAACAACTGTACCCGGTCTAAATCCTGAATATCTGAAGCTCCGAATTTTGCCGGAACAGCATTTTCATCAGGCGCAGGAGCCGCAAATGGATCGGCATTGGGATCCATCATCAGTTTTACTTCGTTGGTTACTGCCTCCAAATTGTCCAATTGTCCCAACGGATTCAGGTCGGCAAAATAAGTATTTGGAAATGCTAATAAAATATGCAAATGTTTGGAGAAATACAAATAGTTCAAAAATGCCAGAACCATTATAAAATGTCCCCACCAACCGATACGTTCCAAAACGTGTAAAGTGCCTTCACTCAACGATCCAAAAATTGCCGGACCTAAATGTTGTGAAACAGCAAATCCGAAACTACCTTGTCCTTCAAAATGCGATTTTCCCATACTGAACAGGACTTCATCAGTTCCGTTCATTGTGAAAATGCAAAACACCAGAATGATTTCCATGATCAAAATAAGGTTGGCATCTTTTTTAGGCCATCCCAGGAGTTCTTTCATATTTAATCGGGGTAATTTCAATAAATTACGTCTCGATAAAAAGATAACGGTTGCCAGCAAAGCCGCTACGGATAAAATTTCGATCAGGCTGATCATAAAGGTATAGAAACCACCAAGCGGTTCTTTGAAAATGCGGTGCGTACCGAAAATTCCATCTATAATAATCTCTATGAGTTCGATTTGGGTAATCATAAAAGCAACATAAATTGCAAGGTGCAAAAGTGCCGGAACCGGACGGGCAAACATCTTCTTTTGACCAAAAGCCACAAGAAGCATATTTTTCCAACGTTCGGATGAGCGGTCTGTTCGGTTTACAGATTGCCCCAGCATAATATTGCGGTAGATTTTCCTGGCATTTTTAGCAAAGAAACCAAAGCCCACAACGATTAAAGCTATAAAAAGGATACTGCTTAACATTTAGTTATTAATTTAATTATTGTTTTTGTTTTGTATGATTTTGTATTTTGTTCTTAAGGTGTTACCCCTTCTGTATAAGGCTCTGCTTTTTTGCCGAATACCGAAATATTAATGTAACGTCGCGGATTGAGCTTCACATCTTCCAACAACTCATTCAGCTCTTTTGTAGCTCCTTCCAGATTGTGATACAATTGTTCTTCTTTCAGCAATTTCCCTAAATTGCCTTTTCCGCTATCCATATCTTTCATCATCTGATCTAAAGTAGCGGCAGCACTGTCAAATTTTGTCAGAATATCCTGCAGTTTTTCCAACTGGATTTTATCTAAATCATCTGAAAAAGCAGAAAGGTTTTTGGAGGTATTATTAAAATCACTCACAATATTGTTTATTTTGCTTTCGTTGGTACTTACAATCCGATCAAATTTTGATGTAATCTGATGAGCGTTTTTCATTGTAGCATTTAGCTCAGCCAAAGCATCCTGCAGGTTTTTCTTAGCTTCAGGATTCAGGGTTTGATTGACAGAAGTCATCAATACATTCACATTGTACAATACGGAATCAAGTTTTTGAATCAACGGATCGGCTTTTTCACCTAAACCATCAAGCAATCCGCTCATATTTCCTCCTTCGAGAAAGTCTCCATCTTGAGCTAAGTCTGCTTCTTTGTAATTGATTTGCAGTGCAATTTGTTTTCCGCCGAGAAAACTTGGAGAATAAATGACTGCTTTAGAAGATTTAGGAACATCTACCGGATCGGTCATCAAGAGTTCCACCAACAATTCGCCGTCTTCACGCAACTGAATTCTGCTTACTTTTCCAACCACCAAACCATTGATTGTTACCGAAGAAGCTGTTGACAATCCTTCTACATTGGGATAAACCACATAAAACTTGCGGTTGGAATTAAACAGATTGGTTCCGCTTAAAAACATAATTCCCCAAATCAGCAAAGCAATGGATACTAATACCAGAATTGCTGTTTTTATTTCTTTCGTTATTTTCAAAACTTTTCCTATTTATTTGTTATTTCAATGCTTCCTGAATACTAATTTTCTTACCGTTTTTGTAAGCTACTAAAAAGGCGGAAGTATAACCTTTGTTTTTAGCAACCTCTAAAGCTTTTCGGGCATGGTCGTAATCGGTTGTTTCGTTATAAAAATATTTATATAATTTGTCTTCTTGGATCGAAGTAATATTATCCAAACCGTTGAAATTGCCTGGTTTCAATTCAATATCTTTTCCACTTGCTACAATCTGAATTCTAAATAAAACACCTTCTCTTGTAACCACTTCCGGTTGAGTAGCATCTACAGAAGATGTTTTTGCCGGTTCTGCAGGTTTTTCTTTGACAGGCTCTGCAGGTTTTTCTGTTTTGGCTGACGAGGTATTATTATTTGTTGAATGAAACTGTTTTTTATAATCAATAATGGCATTGGCAATGGCACGCGCTAACTCATTTTTACCAGCTTCCGAAGTAAGGTATGCCCCTTCTTCTTTATTAGATACAAACCCTAACTCGATAAGGATACTGGGCATAAACGCACTATGTAAAACCCAAAAAGGTCCTTGTTTTACGCCTCGGTTTTTTCGTTCGGCATCATTAGTAAAACGTGTCTGTACCTTAGAAGCTAAGTCTATACTTTGAGAAATAAACTGTTCTTGTGCCAATGTCAAACCAATCAAGGATTCCGGACGACTGGGATCGTAACCGGCATAATGGGTTTGGTAATTATCTTCTAATGTAATCACAGCGTTTTCCCGTTTTGCAACTTCTAAATTTGATGCATTTTTACTAATACCCATTATAAAAGTTTCGGTTCCGGCTGCACTTGGTGCGTTGGCTACAGCATTGGCGTGAATCGATATAAAAACATCTGCCTTTTCTTTATTTGCAATTTCTGTGCGTTCTCTTACTTCTAAAAAAACGTCTGTTTTCCGGGTAAAAACCACATCTATATTCTTATCTCTTTTAAGTAAATCCCCTACTTTTAAAGCGACATCTAAAACAATCTTCTTTTCGACATAATTTCCGCGTACGGCACCAAAATCATGACCACCGTGCCCGGGATCTAAAACTACTTTAAAATTCTGTGCATAAACACCTGACCCAACACACATTAAAAAGATCCCCAAAGCAGCTTTAATCTTACTTATAAACATAGCATATTTTATATTTTCGGTT
>DATGMY010000182.1:0-3207 GCA_035307005.1 Flavobacterium sp.
TCCACACTCGGGAAAATGTTTAAAACAACGTTTTTTCCTTTGTAATCGCTCAACGATTTTTCTGATAAATCGCCGGTTGTTAATTTAAAATCGGGAGCTTTAGAGCCAATTTCCGGTAAATTTCCTGAAGTGTTTACCGGGTTTCCTTTAAATGTGATTTGTGCCATAATTTATGGTTTTTTGTTTCTATAAAGTTAGCATTTTTTAAGAAGAAGTCTGGCGAAAAAAGTAAAATGTTTTTGGTTGTAACAAATTTTAATTAGTTGTAGTAATGATCAAATAGCCACTGATGCACAGATTTATTTTATTATACGATATACCGTTTTCACTCCTTGATGTTCAGTCGGGTGCTTAACAGTTTAAAAATCTATATAACTATTGTTTTTATCAATCAATTAACTTTAAGAAACCGTAAATTCTCGTTATCTTTGTAATTTAAAATTAATCCATATAAACGTAATCTGTTTATTAAGCACTTTAACAATGAAATTAGACCGTAAAGAAATTTTAGCTGCATTGGAAACGATTTCTGTTGCAGGCGAAGGAAAAAATATGGTAGAAAGCGGCGTGGTTCAAAATGTAATGACTTTTGGCGACGAAGTGGTGGTCGATATCGTTTTAAACAATCCCGCGTTACATATAAAGAAAAGGGCAGAAGTAGATATTATGAAAGTAATTCACGATAAAATCTACGAAAAAGCCAAAGTTAAGGTCAACGTAAAAGTAGAAGCTCCCGAAAAACCGGAAATAAAAGGAAAAGCCATTCCGGGTATCAGCAATATCATTGCGGTTTCTTCAGGAAAAGGCGGCGTAGGAAAATCAACCGTTACGGCAAATCTTGCAGTAACACTGGTTAATATGGGGTTTAAAGTAGGGGTTTTGGATGCAGATATTTACGGACCTTCGATGCCGATTATGTTTGACGTTGAGAAATCAAAACCGATTTCGGTGGAAGTAAATGGAAAATCTAAAATGAAACCCGTTACCAGTTATGGTGTGGAGTTGCTTTCTATCGGTTTTTTTAGCAGTCCGGATCAGGCGGTAGTCTGGCGGGGGCCAATGGCATCCAAGGCATTGAACCAGATGATTTTTGATGCAGATTGGGGCGAATTAGATTTCTTATTGCTTGATTTACCTCCGGGAACAGGCGATATTCACTTGTCTTTATTACAGGCATTGCCGATTACAGGAGCAGTGGTTGTAAGTACACCACAAGCTGTGGCATTGACCGATGCCCGAAAAGGAGTGTCGATGTTTATGGCAGAATCAATCAATGTTCCCGTATTGGGAATCGTTGAAAATATGGCCTATTTTACTCCGGAAGAATTGCCGGAAAACAAATATTATATCTTTGGTCAGGAAGGTGCAAAAAATCTGTCTGATGATTTAGGTGTACCGTTTTTAGGCGAAGTGCCTATTGTTCAAAGCATTCGTGAAGCAGGAGATTATGGACGTCCGGCTGCCTTGCAGGAAGGTTCTCCGGTGGCAGAAGCATTTATCAACCTTGCAAGAAATACGGTAGAACAAGTTGTAAGAAGAAACGAATCATTGCCACCAACGGAAGCTGTTAAGATTACCACTATGGCAGGTTGTTCGGCTGTGAAAAAATAATAATCAGCGTTTTTACTTTTTTATCTTTACTTCAATGATTTTAGAAAAAGTTTTTCGATAGATATTGTTGTCACTTCGAGCCTTTCGACAAATTCAAAACAGTCGGAATATGTTTAGTCAAAAAAGCGTCTGATAAAAAGTAAAACAGCTACCAACACAAGTTTCAAAATAAAAAACAAAGCAAAATGGCTTCAGAAACTATTAAACAAAATGTAGAAAAAGCACTCGAAGAAATACGCCCTTTCTTAAAATCAGACGGCGGCGATATTACTTTGATTTCTATCGAAGACGATAAGCACGTTAAAGTGCGTCTGGAAGGAGCTTGCATTTCTTGTAATGTCAATCAAATGACCTTGAAAGCAGGGGTGGAAACCACCATAAAAAAATATGCTCCCGAGATAGAGACCGTTGAAAATATTGGTCTGGCATAGCAGAAACAAAATAGTGGTAAACGCAACAGAAGATTTCTTTGGTTTTGCTTTTTATCGCGATAAGTTTTAATACTCAACAAAATTTTCAAACAGCTAAAAAACAATGGTTGATTTTAACCACAGATATGCCCATAATTTTCAAAAATTGTGTTTTTTCTAAATAAGCATAAACAGATGATATTGAACATTTTGATTTCAATAAATCTGTGAACTTCAGGATAGGTAAACAAGAAAAAATATTTGTGAATCTGAACGTGGCTTGAAATGTCTTTTAAATCAACTTATTATATTTTTTTTGTTGCGTAAAAAAGCCGAAAATAACTGACATTTATCACTGTTTCTGTATTTGTCGGTATGTAACTTTGCACAAAATTATTATTATGATCGAAACAGATATATTGATTATCGGCGCAGGCCCCACAGGACTTTTTGCGGTGTTTGAAGCCGGTTTGTTAAAAATGAAATGCCATTTGATCGATGGATTGCCGCAGCCTGGCGGACAGCTTACAGAATTATATCCTAAAAAACCTATTTTTGATATTCCCGGATATCCATCGGTGGGGGCATCGGAACTTATTGACAATCTGATGGAACAGATCAAGCAGTTTGAGCCCGGTTTTACCTTAAACGAAATTGCCGAAACGATAGATAAGTTGGAAGACGGAACGTTTATCGTGACCACCAACAAAGGAACAAAACACCACGCAAAAGCGGTTGCTATTGCCGGTGGTTTGGGAAGTTTTGAACCGAGAAAGCCCGTGATTGAAGGACTGGGATTTTACGAAGACAAAGGTGTGGAATATTTTGTGAAAAATCCTGAGTTGTTTCGCAACAAAAAGGTTGTTATTGCCGGTGGAGGCGATTCGGCACTGGATTGGAGCATCTTTTTGACTGATGTAGCAAAATCCGTAACGCTGGTACACCGACGAAATGAATTTAGAGGTGCTCTGGACTCAGTAGAAAAAGTTCAGGAACTGAAAAAACAAGGAAAAATCAACCTGGTTACACCTGCCGAGATTACTGAAATTCACGGTACAGAACATGTTGAAGCTGTGACATTGGCATTTGACGGAGGAGCATCAACACAAAAAATCGACGCCGATTATTTTATTCCTTTATTTGGTTTAACACCAAAATTGGGTCCGATAGCCAACTGGGGTCTGGA
>DATGMY010000183.1:0-5611 GCA_035307005.1 Flavobacterium sp.
TATGAGTTTTTTAGGTAAATTATTTGGAAATACAAAACTTGAAGAAACTAAAAGCAAAATTTCTTGGAGTATTTTGGAACATATTGACCAATTGGATATGATTATTCAAAATTCTTGGGAAAAACCGGTTTTGATTTTTAAACACAGCACCCGCTGTATCATCAGCAAATCGGCTTTGCGGAGTTTTGAAAACAAGTTTGATTTGGAAGATAAAATTACATTGTTCTATTTGGATTTATTACAGTATAGAAATATTTCAAACGAAATAGCAGAAGTATTTGGAATTACCCATCAGTCGCCACAAATTCTATTGATTAAAAACGGCGAGGTGATTTATCACGAATCTCACGAAGGAATTGATGCGGAGGTTTTGAAGGAGTTTGTTTAATACATAGTCAAAGACTAAAAGTAGTTTTTTAGGTAAGACCTTATAGGTTTTAAAACCTGTAAGGTCTGAAAATTCAATAAGTATAAGTTTAAAAAATCTTTTGAATAATCTTGTTTTTTTACACACAAGCGTGACGTTTGTGTGTGAGAATATAGAAGACCTTTGTTATAGGTTTTTAATTTATTTTATCCGAAAGGCAAAAATGTTGAAGCCAATAACTCCGAAAAATAAAGGGATTATTAATCCGGAATTTGGAAATACAAAATTAATCCCTAAACTTAAAAGTAGGATATAGGTTACACAACTGAAAAATATAAATGTAAAAGATGAAAGTAACGCGCCGAAAAATATTTCTCTTTTACCATAATATTTAAGATAGTAATAACCTATAATTGCAATGCCAAGACTAGAAAAAAGATAATTAATAAGAAGAATAAAGCTCAAACTTAAATTCGAAAAAATATTTTCCGAAAAATGTCTGGCAATCAATCCTAATATGACTGATACTATAAGTTCTGCCAAGGCAAATGTGAAATTTCTGATTCTTGTTTTATTCATAAGATTAAGAAGAATATCTTATTTAAGAAAAACTTGTGATTTACCCCCAAGAGTGATGTTTGCGTCTGCCAAAACCTACTGTAAATATTTCCTAAATAGCACCGGCAAAATATTCAGTTTGTACATACTTCTTTTTCTTTGATTTATAATGTATCGTTATATAAGACCCGGTATAGGGGTTAAACACTCCTACCTTTATTTCTTTTTTGTTTAAGGGTGTTACTATTATAAATATTTTTTTGCAATAATAAAGTTTATCTTTAAAGTCAAATCTTGTCTGCACATTATGAATACCAGCATCAAATTCATTTGCATATAATTTTACCTGAAATAACTTATCTTCAATTATGTACTCTTTATTAAAATCCTTGTTATGTATGTCTGGTTTATAAATAGCTTCAATCGTATCACATTTGTCTAATTTTGAATCATTTATGACATTTTTATTTTTTAATATCGTTGATATTAAATCTGTCTTATTGGTATGCTGAGAATGACTACTAAACCAACATCCTAAAAAAAATAATATAAAAACTTTCATCATTCTGTATCGTTTAAAAGTACAAGCGTAATATTTAAACAAAAACCCAACTTTAATTAGCTGGGTTTTCATCTTGTTTATTTTGATAATAGCTTTGTTGCGAAGCAAATTCATTGGCGGTTTCCACTTTTTTGTAAGCTTCCACAATCTTTTTAACCAATCGGTGGCGTACGATGTCTTTGTCATCTAAAAAGACAAAACCAATTCCCTCTACATCAGTTAAAATTCGCAGTGCTTCACGCAAACCAGAAGTTACTTTTCGTGGTAAATCTACCTGACCAGGATCGCCGGTAATGATGAATTTGGCGTTTTTTCCCATACGGGTCAAAAACATTTTCATTTGTGAATGCGTCGTGTTTTGAGCTTCGTCCAAAATCACAAAAGCATTGTCAAGCGTTCGTCCGCGCATAAATGCCAAAGGAGCAATCTGTATGATGCCTTTCAACAAGTAATCGTCCAAAGTAGAAGGAGGGAGCATGTCGCGCAGTGCGTCGTATAATGGTTGCATATACGGGTCGAGTTTTTCTTTCATATCGCCGGGTAGGAAACCTAAGTTTTCGCCGGCTTCTACGGCAGGTCGGGTCAGAATAATCCGTTTTACCTGTTTTTCTTTCAGGGCTTTTACAGCCAGTGCCACACCTGTATAGGTTTTTCCGGTTCCTGCCGGACCAATCGCAAATACCATATCGTTTTTAAAAACCAGATCTACTAATTTTTGCTGATTGGGTGTGGTAGCTTTGATCAGTTTTCCGCCGATTCCGTGAACAAGAATTTCGTCCGAACGATCCATTCTTTGAGGAGCATCGTCCATAATCAGTCGTTCGATGATGTTTTCGTTCAGTTGATTGTATTTTTCGTAGTATTTGGTAATGCGTTCAAACCGCGATTCAAATTGATCCAGAAGTTCGCTTTCGCCGTAAATCTTTACTGTGGTTCCGCGTGCCACAATTTTCAACTTGGGATAAAGTCTCTTGATGGTTTCGAGGTGTAAATCCCGCGGTCCCCAAAAATCTTTGGGAGTGATGTGTTCCAGTTCGATGATTCTTTCGTTCAAAAGCTATTAAATTTAATTAAAAAAAATTAGTTTTGTATATTCCAAATCTAACAAAAAAAATTAGAAAATACTAACAAAAAAAATTAATGTCAATTATTACTTTAACAACGGATTACGGTATTAAAGATCACTTTGCAGCATCGGTAAAAGGAAGGGTTTTATCGGCTATACCTTCTGTCCGGATCGTTGACATTTCTCATTGTATCGACTTGTATAATATTGCCGCTGCCAGTTATGTGCTTTTTGGTGCTTATAAAAATTTTCCAAAAGAAACGATTCACTGGGTTTTGGTAGAAGCCGAAATGTATGATCAAACGTCTTTTTTACTGACAAAATTCGACGGGCATTATTTTTTAACGGCAAACAACGGAATTATTTCCCTGTTTGCAACGGAAAGTGATGAAATAGAAATCATTGATTTAGAAATTCCCGGTTTTTGTTTAGATACTGTTGCGCTATATACGTATATTACCCAAAAAATCATTGCGGGAAGTACTATGGATCAGTTTGGGATAAAAATGGCTTATCAGGATTGTGAACAATTGGTGGAATTGCGGGCAAAGGTTTCCGACGACGGAAATTCGATCCGGGGTGCGGTTATTTATGAAGATCATTACGGAAATGCAGTGACTAATATTACCAAAGAGTTGTTTTTAAGTGTGCAAAATTCCCGGAAATATACCATCAATGCCAGCAGACACCGTATCAGCAGAATCAATAAATTTTATGCCGATTTTAATACGCAGGCAAAACAAGTGAGGGAATATGAGGGAGAGATGATGTTTATTTTTAATGATTTGGATTTTTTGCAGATGGCTATTTACAAATCAAATCCCGATACGGTGGGCAATGTACGAACATTGTTCGGACTATCGTACCGCGACACGATTATTGTTGAATTTAACGAATAAATGAATTAAAAATATGTTTGTCAGAATTGTTAAAATGAGTTTCCACGAAGAAAAGATTCCGGTCTTTTTGGAACATTTTCATAGTGTGAAAGCGCAGATTCGGAATTATCCCGGGAATAATTTTCTGGAATTGTATCAGGATAAAAACAATCCGTGCATCTTTTTTACCTATTCTGTATGGAATGAAGAAAGTGATCTGGAAAATTACCGTCATTCCGAACTTTTTAATGAAGTCTGGATGTTTACCAAAGCGTTGTTTAACGACAAACCACAAGCCTGGAGCGTGGATAAATTGGTTTCATTGCCTTAATTATGATTTGAGTTGTGAAATTGTAAATTGTCTTTACAGAAATTATGATTTATTTGTTTCAAACAATAAAAAGTGTTATTCATGAGTATAAATCGGGAAATACTGGTAAAAGGTCTTAACCTGACAACTTTAAACTTTAAACTAAAAAATAAATGAAAGCCATTTTACTCAGAGAAATAAAAACCTTTTTCGGATCGTTGACCGGTTATCTGGTCATCGCCGTTTTTTTGGTTTTAACCAGCTTGTTTCTGTGGATTTTTGACGGTTCGTACAATATTCTGCAAAGCGGTTATAATGATTTAACACCCTTTTTTCAATTAGCTCCATTGGTCCTTTTATTGCTGATTCCTGCTGTTACAATGAAAAGTATTTCCGACGAACGTAAACAGGGAACCATCGAACTTTTGGTTACCAAGCCGTTGAGTCTGAGCCAGATTGTAACAGGCAAGTTTTTAGGTGCGCTTGTTTTAGTGGTTCTGGCACTTTTGCCTACTGTTTTGTATATTTTTATTCTGAATCCCTACGGAAATCCAGAAGGAAATATGGATTTAGGAAGCACTTTGGGTTCGTATTTGGGATTGTTGTTTTTGGTTTCTGCTTATACCGGCATCGGAATTTTTTGTTCTTCGCTGTCCGAAAATCAGATTGTGGCATTTATCCTTGCAGTGCTCATTTGTTTTGTAATGTATCTGGGATTTGACCAATTGGCGGAGGTGTTGAAGTCTTCTTTTGTCGAAAAACTGGGAATGAATTACCATTTCAAAAGTATGAGCCGTGGTGTTTTGGACACACGCGATTTAATCTATTTTGTATCGATAACGGTCTTCTTTTTGGGTGCTACCGTGTTTAACCTTAAAAACGTTCGTAAATAATGAAAAGGAAACAAAGTTTAAAAGCGTTTTTGGGATTAGCAGTAGGATTGATCCTATTGAATGTCGTTGGAAATTACGTCTTTCACCGATTTGATTTAACACAGGATAAACGCTACACACTGTCTGAAACAACAAAAAGCATTCTGGACAATGTTCGCGAACCTTTATTTATTGATGTTTATTTAGAAGGAAATTTTCCAGCCGAATTCAGAAAGCTTCAGACAGAAACAAAGCAATTATTGGAAGAATTTCAAGCGTATAACAGCAACATCAGTTTTTTGTTTGTCAATCCGTTGACAAATGAAAATGTGGCAATGCAAATGGCAGAACAGCTTTATGCAAATGGAATGAAACCAGTAAATATCACGGTAAATGATAAAGGAAAACAATCACAGGAGATGGTTTTTCCCTGGGCAGTAGCAACGAAAGGTGAGGAGCACGCAAAAATTCAGTTGCTCAAAAATACTTTTGCAGCATCTACCGAAGAAAAAATAATGGCATCGGTGCAGCATCTCGAATATGCCGTTGCCGAAGCAGTTTATAAAGTAACGACAGAAAAGTCAAAGAAAATAGCCATTATAAAGGGGATTGGAGAACCCGATGATATTTATATTGCAGACTTTTTGACTTCTCTGCGCAACAATTATTATATCGCTCCGTTTACATTGGACAGTGTGGCGGTCAATCCACAAAAAGCATTGAAAGATTTGCAGGAATACGATTTGGCGGTAATTGCCAAACCTACCAAACCTTTGGATGAAAATCAGGTTCAGGTGTTGGATCAGTTTGTGATGAACGGAGGAAAATCTCTCTGGATGCTTGATAATGTTCAGGCCGATATGGACAGTCTGTATGGCGGAAGTGGCGAAATGCTGGTGTATGGAATGGACTTAAACTTAGGCGAAATGCTGTTTAAATACGGCGTGCGCATCAATCCTGATTTGGTTAAAGACGAGATGGGTTCGCCGATAAAACTC
>DATGMY010000184.1:0-6720 GCA_035307005.1 Flavobacterium sp.
GCAGCATCTCCTAACGGACAAATCGTGTTTCCTTCGATTTTCGACTGAATGCTCCATAGCAATTCGATGTCTTCTTCCGTTCCGTATCCGGTTTCGATTCGGTGCAACACTTTCTCCATCCATCCTGTTCCTTCACGACAAGGCGAACATTGTCCGCAGCTTTCGTGAGCATAAAATCTGGAGAAATTCCAGGTGTTTCTTACAATACAAGACGTATCGTTATAAACGATAAATCCTCCCGAACCCAACATCGAACCGGTTGCAAAACCTCCGTCCGAAAGCGATTCATAAGTCATTAATCTATCTTCTCCGTTGGTTGTTTTGAAAATCAGGTGTTCAGGCAAAATCGGCACTGATGAACCTCCGGGAATCAAGGCTTTTAATGGTCTGTTGTCCATCATTCCACCCAGATATTCGTCCGAATTCATAAATTCATCTACCGAAAGTCCTAATTCTATCTCGTAAACTCCGGGGTTTTTACAATGTCCCGAGGCGGAAATCAATTTTGTTCCTGTCGAACGTCCGACTCCGATTTTCGCATACTCATCGCCCGAATTTAAAATAATCCAAGGTACGTTTGCAATAGATTCCACATTATTTACCACAGTCGGTTCAGCCCACAATCCGCTCACAGCTGGAAATGGCGGTTTCATTCTCGGATTTCCTCTTTTTCCCTCCAAAGATTCGATAAGTGCGGTTTCTTCTCCACAGATGTAAGCTCCTGCACCGCAATGCACATACAAATCCAGATCAAATCCCGAGCCCTGAATGTTTTTACCTAACCAACCCGCAGCATAAGCTTCTTTGATGGCTTTTTCCAATATTTTGAAAATCCACATATATTCTCCACGAATGTAGATATATGACAGATTGGCCTCCAACGCATAACTCGAAGCAATCATTCCCTCAATCAACAAATGGGGAATATGCTCCATCAAATAACGGTCTTTAAAAGTTCCGGGTTCAGATTCGTCTGCATTACAAACCAGGTGTCTTGGTTTTCCTGATTTTTTATCGATAAAGCTCCATTTCATTCCCATTGGGAAACCTGCTCCACCACGACCTCTCATTCCCGATTTTTTAACTTCCTCGACAATTTCGTCAGGTGTCATTTTCAGAGCTTTCTCTACAGAAGTATATCCTCCGTTTTTACGATAAACCTCGTACGAACGAATACCCTCAATTCCTGTTTTCTCCAATAATATCTTTCTTGCCATAACTCCGAAATTATACTAAATCAATTTTTCCTGCTCTGCAGTCTTCGATCAGCTGGTCGATTTTCTCCTTGGTCAAATGCTCATGATTGAAATCTCCCAACTGCAACATCGGGGCATATCCGCAAGCTCCCAAACATTCCACTCCGTGAACGGAAAACATTCCGTCAGAAGTTACTTCGTTTTCTTTCACTCCTAATTTCTCACAAGTGTAATCCATCAAATCTTCTGTTCCACGAAGCATACAACAAGACGTTCTGCAAAATTCGAAAGTATATTTTCCTTTTGGAGCTTGTCTGTACATCGTATAGAACGTAACCACTTCATACACTTCGATGGGTTCTATTTCTAAAATTTCGGCTACTTTATTTTGCAACTCAACGCTGAGCCAATGGTCGTGTGCATCCTGAACTACATGGAGAACAGGCAACAAAGCCGATTTCTTCTTATCAGACGGATAATGGCTGATGAGTTCGTTGATGCGAGCCATCAACTCCTCACTTATATTTATTTCTTGTTTTATTGTTGTTCTTTCCATTCTTTATTGTATAGTGTATAATGCAGCATTGTATATTGTTTCATATTTCACATTATACTAAAATTAGCATTATACATTTTTTCAATATACATTATACGGTTTTATGCATCTAATTCTCCTGCAATAACGTTCATACTTGAAAGGGTAATAATCGCATCAGACAAGCTGCGTCCCTTTACGATTTCGTTAAATGCTTGATAATAAATAAAACACGGTCTGCGGAAGTGTAAACGGTAAGGTACACGGCTTCCGTTGGTAATCAGATAAAAACCTAATTCTCCGTTTCCGCCTTCTACAGCATGGTACACTTCGGTACTCGGAACAGGAATTTCTCCCATCACGATTTTGAAATGATAAATCAACGCTTCCATATTATTGTAAACATCTTCTTTTGGAGGAAGATAATAATCAGGAACATCAGCGTGGAATCCGCCTTCTTCGGGCATTTTGTCTAATGCCTGACGGATGATTTTCAAACTCTCCCACACTTCGGCATTACGCACGCAGAAACGGTCGTAACAGTCTCCGTTTTGTCCTACGGGAATATCAAATTCAAAATCCTCATAAGAGCAATATGGAGTTGCTACACGAATATCGTAATCAACACCTGCTGCACGCAGATTCGGACCTGTAAAACCATAGCTCATTGCTTTTTTGGCATCAATTGCACCGGCACCAATGGTTCTGTCCATAAAAATACGATTGCGGGCAAGCATGTTTTCAAATTCTGTCCAAACTGCCGGAAATTCTTCTAAAAATTCATCGATTTTTCTCCAGACAGTTTCATTCCAATCACGTTCAAAACCACCAATACGACCCATATTGGTCGTTAAACGTGCCCCGCAGATTTCTTCGTAAATTTCGTAAATCTTTTCGCGGTACTGCATCACGTAAAGGAAGCCTGTCAATGCACCGGTATCCACACCCATTACCGAACTACAAATAATGTGATCGGCAATACGCGCCAATTCCATAATGATGACACGCATATATTGTACGCGTTTTGGAATTTCTATTCCTAAAGCTTTTTCGACCGTCATCCACCAGCCGGTATTGTTAATAGGCGATGAACAGTAATTCAGACGATCGGTCAGCACGTTGACCTGATAAAAAGGTCGGTTTTCGGCAATTTTTTCAAACGCACGATGAATGTAGCCAACGGTTCCTTCGCCATCAATGATTTTTTCTCCGTCCATCAATAAGATGTTTTGGAAAATACCGTGAGTAGCCGGGTGCGTTGGTCCCAAATTTAATATAGATAATTCTACACCATCTTTTTTTCTTGTTTCCTCGATTTGTTTTTCAAATCTTTTTTCCGGAACTAATAATAAATCTGACATAGTATTCTTTTTAACAATTAGGACCTGTTCTTCCAAAGAAGCGGTCGTCTTTATCTGTTCTTCCCTGATCTTCTAAAGGGAATTCTTTTCTTAACGGGAACGATTCCATTTCATCCATATTTAAAATACGTTTTAACTGCGGATGATTTTTGAAAACGATTCCGTAGAAATCATACGTTTCGCGTTCCTGCCAGTTTGCTCCTGCATAAAGCGAAACAACGCTCTCAATTTCGGGTTTGTCTGCCGGAAGAAATACCTTGATACGGATTCTTACGTTTTCTAACCAGTTGTGCAGATGATACACTACGCAAAACTGACGATCTTTATCGTAATCGGGATAGTGAACTCCACAAACATCAGTCAGGAAATTGAAATCCATTTCCGCATCTTCTTTTAGAAATTTAATCACTTCAAAAGAAGCGTCTTTCTTCACTTCAAATGCCAGCATATCGTGTTCTACGTGAAAGTTCTCTACGTTTGGCGTATGATATTTGCTTAATACCTGTGTAATTAGTTCGTTTGTTAAGCTCATCGTTATTTGATGTTGTATGAGTTTAATAAATCTTTGTATTCGTCACTACTTCTGCGGCGTACCGATTCGTTTTTAACGATGTTTTGCAGTTCTAAGATACCGTCAAGAATTTGCTCCGGACGTGGTGGGCAACCCGGGACATATACATCAACAGGAATCACTTTGTCAATTCCCTGTAAAACCGAATAGGTGTCAAAAATACCACCTGTGCTTGCACAGGCACCCACAGCAATGACCCATCTGGGCTCTGCCATTTGCTCATAGACCTGACGTAAAATAGGAGCCATCTTTTTAGCAATGGTTCCCATAACCAGCAACATATCAGCCTGTCTTGGAGAAAAACTCATCCGTTCTGAACCAAAGCGACCGATGTCATAAGTTGCTGCCATTGTTGCCATATATTCGATGCCGCAGCACGAGGTGGCAAACGGCAAAGGCCACATCGAATTGGCACGTGCCAATCCTACTACTTCACTTAATTTAGTTGCAAAAAATCCTTCGCCTGCATATCCTGCCGGAGGGGCAACTTGTTTTATGTTTGATGAATTGCTCATAATTTTCAATATTAATCGAATTCTAAACTTTTTTTCTTGAATTCATAAAGTAAACCTACAATCAAAAGGAAAATGAAAATCCCCATTTTCCAGAAACCTTCCCAACCTAATTCTAAGAAATTGACTGCCCAGGGATACATAAAAATCACTTCTACGTCGAATAAAACAAATAAAATGGCTACTAAAAAGTAACGAACGTTGAAAGGGACGCGCGCGTTTCCAAAAGATTCGACACCACATTCAAAGTTTATATCTTTGTTTTTCGAACTTTTCTTTGGACCTAAAAAACCGGAGACGATTATCGTAACAAGTACAAAACCAGCAGCTAAACCAAGCTGCATGAGAATAGGTACAAGATCTGAATGAGTAGATTGCATAGCTATAAAACTTATTTACTTACAATTTTCAAAGATAGATTTTTAAAGAATCAAAAAAAACGATAAGCTTTACAAATATTGTGCGCAGAGTGTGATTCGATGTAATTTATATTGATTTTAAATAAAATTTTAAAAAATGACTTTTTAATTAAAAGTCCGGAATTATTGGCTTTAACAATTGTAGTCTTCTTCTTTCAGGCTTAAGAAAGAGGGGAGGTTTTGAATTTCAGAAAAGACAATAGACCAATGAAAGCCAATTTTTGAAGTTAGCTATATCTTCCTGACTTTCGTACTTTTTTTCTGTAAAAATATACATTTTGATTTTCAATATTTTGAGTTGATTTTTTTGTTCTATCTTTGTTTTTATATTTGTCAGCATAGTATAAGACATCCGCAAAGCTGGGAGACTTTGCGGGGTTAGAGGAGAAGAAGATTTTTAAAGTTGGGTTTAGGGTTGTAGTAGCTTAATTTCTTAAAAGTTCTTTCAAAACAAATGGGTTCATCAAATAAGATGCATATATTTGCACTCTCAAAAGCAACAAATACGGGATGTAGCGCAGTCTGGTAGCGTACTAGCATGGGGTGCTAGGGGTCGCTGGTTCGAATCCAGTCATCCCGACAAATACGAAGGATATTTTTACGGGTAAAGACTTCTTTTAATAAAAAAATATACAGCTTTATAAATACACAAAATCTTAAGCTAAAAATCTTGGGTTTTGCTTGTTGCTCAGTGTGAAATATTCTTTATACCCCCTTATCTATCAGCCCAGGAGTTTACAATTTCTCCAGTATTTTTATTTATGCGAAGATAAAAATAAGTGTATTTTCCTTGAAAAGTCTCCTGTGTTACTTTGACTTCCCAGATCCAATCCTCTGCTACAAGTTTTATATCATAAGGTTTTAAACTGTCGAAATCAACATTTTTATACCTTTTTTTAAAAATAACATCGGCATAGAGTAAGGCTGTTTCCTTGTCAGGAATTATAGGGTTTACATATTTATAATTTATTTTCTTAGGTATATCTCTTATGGGGTCTTTTACACCTTCCTCAATTTCCTGAACGATGACCTCAATATTTTGTGCGTCTGAATTATAAAAATTGACACTAAGAAAAATTAAAGCAAGCAAAAAATCTTTTAAATTAGTTTTCATAACATCAATTATTTAGGCATAACTCCTGGAGTTACATTAGGGGAAATATTATTTAATCGTAAGCCCAACTCCCGAGCAAAGCGAACTGACGAAGTAATCCTTTCCTGTGACAGTACTTTTTTTATTTAAAATTGTTTTCTTTAAAAGCAACACATCTGAAACACTACCACAAGTCCGAGCGATCGGGCATTACCAGAGACGAGTGTTAAAGTCTGTACCTCTATTGAAACTATTTACTAATATCTTAAAATCTTCAGTTGTAAATAAATGGGAGTATTTACGTTTAAACTCTTTTAACATTTCTTTATTTTGATTTTGATCATTTTCCAAATATATGTAAAAACTATCTTCAAGTTTTAAAATCTTATGAACAAAATTAGCTGGATTAGTTAAATTTTTATACGTAAACCCATATAATCCTACTTTCTTTTTTTTATCAATTATAATTTCATTGATAAAAAGATGAGTAGGTTTTTCTTTATCAGAAAAATAATACTCTGAAATCGAATTTAAATCTTTTTTACTAAATCCTTTCCTGTCACCATATTTTATGCCATTTACAGTTGAACAACCTAAAAACAACGGAATAATAAATATTATTAAAACTATTATATTTTTCATAGTATCATTAATTACCTAATTGTTGTCTTGATTGGTCTTCTATATTATAAGCAGGAGTTTCTGCATCTTGCCCTCTTCTTTGTAACTTTATATTATCAGATGTAGTATGAACTCCTTCGTGAGTTCCAGTAAGGCTATAAAATTGTGTTTCATTTTTATAAATCTTATCTGGATTTTGGGAAGGTTCAAGTTTGACCTTTCCCATCTACAATATATTTAGGTGCCATCCCCGTAGGATCTGTAAACATTATCGGGTTGTTTCCAGTATACAAATACGGTTCCATCGTCTTCTCCGCCAACGGGTCAACACTTACAAATATACTAATTCTTGGGTCGTAATAACGTGCGCCGTAATAATACACTTACGCATCTACTCCACTTTTTCAAAAAC
>DATGMY010000185.1:0-2358 GCA_035307005.1 Flavobacterium sp.
ATACGCATTGGCACGTACTTTTCCCGGAGCGGTGTCTAATAAGTGCATATCTTCCGGTTTTGGCGATGTAAACGGATGGTGCATGGCGTGGAAACGTTCTGTTTCTTCATCCCATTCCAATAACGGGAAATCTACTACCCACAGCGGAGCGAATTCGTTTGGTTTGCGCAAGCCCATGCGGTTTCCTAATTCCATACGCAATGCCGATAACTGCGCACGTGTTTTGTTTGCCGATCCTGATAAAATCAGGATTAAATCACCTTCTTTAGCATTTGTAGCTGCTGCCCATTTTGCCAAATCTTCCTGGTCGTAAAATTTATCAACGGATGATTTATATTGTCCGTTGGCTTCGCATTTTACATACACCATTCCCGATGCACCTACCTGAGGGCGTTTTACCCAATCAATCAACGCATCGATTTCTTTTCTTGTATAAGTTGCCGCACCCGGAACAGCGATTCCCACAACCAATTCGGCATTGTTGAAAACCGAGAATTCTTTGTGTTGTGCCACAGCGTTCAATTCTCCGAATTTCATTCCAAAACGAATGTCCGGTTTGTCGTTTCCATACGTTCGCATCGCTTCATCAAAGGTCATACGGGGAAATTTATCGATTTCGATGTGGTGGATTTTTTGTAATAAATGGCGGGTCAATCCTTCAAAAACATTTAAAATATCTTCTTGTTCTATGAACGCCATTTCGCAGTCTATCTGTGTAAATTCAGGCTGACGATCGGCACGTAAATCCTCGTCTCGGAAACATTTTACGATTTGAAAATATTTGTCCATTCCGCCCACCATCAACAATTGTTTAAAGGTTTGCGGAGATTGAGGTAAGGCATAAAACTGACCAGGGTTCATACGTGAAGGTACTACGAAATCACGTGCGCCTTCCGGAGTAGATTTAATCAAATAAGGCGTTTCTACTTCACAGAAATCTAAATCAGAAAGATAATTGCGAACCTCTTGTGTTACTTTGTGACGAAACAACAAGCTGTTTTTAACCGGATTACGACGGATATCCAAATAACGGTATTTCATACGGATGTCTTCGCCGCCGTCGGTTTCATCTTCAATGGTAAACGGTGGTAACTGCGATTCGTTTAAGATGGTTAATTCTTTAACCAGAACTTCGATTTCGCCTGTTGGAATATTTGCGTTTTTCGATTCACGTTCGATAACGGTTCCTTTAACCTGAATAACAAACTCACGACCTAACGATTTTGCTGATTGCATTACGCTGGCTTCAGTACGGGATTCATCAAAAATCAGCTGAGTAATTCCGTAACGATCGCGTAAATCTACCCAAATCATAAAACCTTTGTCGCGGGATTTTTGTACCCATCCTGCAAGAGTAACTTCTTTATTTACCTCGGCCAAACGCAGTTCGCCGCAATTGTGACTTCTGTACATTTTTTCTAAAAAAAAATTATTTTCACAAAGGTAATCTTTTTGTTGTTTTTACGATGTTTTCCTCATAAAAAGAACTTTATTACTTTCCTGTTTTTTCATAACACATTTTGATAACCTTTGCCATCGCACGATCGATCCTTTCTTTGCCATCGGGTTCATTGATGTCTATGCCGCAAAATAAGCTGCCGTTTGACCGGGCGTGCAACGCGAGATAATACAACCCTCCGATAAGTAGCGCAGTAGTGGCCCGGATATCTATGTCAGAATCATCGAATTCGCTTTCGCCGAGCTGGAATAAATGCTCTCCGAGCTCTTCCCGGCTGTCTGATATTTTACGGAGAATATCATTCTTTTCGCCCAGTTCCCAATGAATGATCTTTTGACGTTCAAAATCGTTAAGAATTGCATCAAATTGTCCTTGAAGTAATGCGGTGATAATGGTACTGTCAATTTTTTTTATGTTGTTAAGGATGTTTAGAGTCTCTTTTTGAGCTTCAGAACTCCAATAATCTTTTTGTTTAATATAAGTTTCTACCAGATGATCCAGAGTGCCAAAATAGGTGTAAACCAATTTACGGTCTGTTCCGGCAACATTACTAATATTGGCTATGGTCAGTCCGGGATATCCCATTTCTTGAAGAACTGTACCAACCGCCGCAATCATCTTGTTCATGGTGCGTGCTTTTTCGCGGACGGGACCTGAAGAAACCTTTCTCGGTTTACCTGATTTGTTTAGTTTACGTTCCATAATTGTTTCAGTATTTCTCACAAATATAACGATAATGCTACAATGATAAAAATATATAGAGGTCATCAGATAATTACCTGTTTTTAAACTTTGTAAAACGCTTTAACACAACGTTTGTCATTCCGTAGGAATCTCTTATCAGTGCCGGTAAAGATGCTTACAGCATGACAAACATAATGTTAATTTTAAAACACTAT
>DATGMY010000186.1:0-5563 GCA_035307005.1 Flavobacterium sp.
TTCCGTAGAAACACCGTAAACCAATGCTCCTCCTCTACTGTTATTTACTACAAAATCCGCAAAGAAATAGGGTGTATTCCCTCCAAAAAGGTTTGTGAAAGTAGTAAAACTAATATCCCATTTGTCTTTCTGAGGCTCCACACTTACTGTATTATTAGTAGTGAAACTGAAAAAACTAAAATTATAAGCCGCATCTTTGTTAATAGTAACTTCACTAAAAGTAGTATCGGTCAAATCTGCATATTGTAGCTTATATCCACTACCATCTCTAAGAATTCTGATTTTTTTCCAACCTCGGTGCCCTCCTGTATCTGTTGCTAATGAACCTAAAGCAGGTGGCGTAGTTGAAGGGTTGCTTCCCAAATTAATCAGATAAACAAAGTTATCATCATCATTTGCAGAAATTTCTGCAATAGCCGTTCCTGTAATTAATCCCGTAGGGTTATCTATCAGGTTAGGATCTCCTGCTCCTTGTCCAATAAGCATAGAATTGTCTTCTAAAACTACTGCTGATAAATCTATATTCTCCATTGATTTTGCAGACATTTTTACAGAGTTGTTCAGAATCACACGAAATTCACTTCCTGAATAGAATCCCAAATCCCAGGAAACACGCGGAACGGTTGTCATAGCACCACTACTCAGATCAATATAAACCTGATTTGCCTGTGAAGGTCCGCCAACTTCCGGTTCTAATGAATTTCCTGAAAGAGCTGTTTCGTTAAAGTTCACAACAGTGCTGTTGTTTCCTGAAATCTCATAATTGGTAGAGATTTGATTGATTGTAAACTTCACATTTTTTACTTGCCCTTCGTTTGCAGGAATCAGTCTGTTAAAAGTAAAACTTACTTTTGAAACGCCGGCATCAAATGGAACTTCTAATGAACCTGAGGAACCTGCAGGTTCTGTTGCATAATCCGTTCCGTATTTTGCCTCTGTTTCAGCAATTCCAAGTGTAATAACACCCGAAGCCGCTGTCTGTTTAGCAAATGTAATGACCACATTGGCTGTGTCTTCCGTAAGGTTCATCGAAGGAACTTCAAAGCTTACCGCATTGGATCCCCCATCGATACCATCATCGTCACTACACGAGTAAACCGACAGAAGGCCTAACGAAAAAAATAATAAAAACTTCTTCATGATATATAAACTATTTAAAAATTAAGGTTGTACGTAAGTTTTAAAAAATAAGAGCGACCGTATCCCAACATAATATTACTTGATGTAGATGCATGCGCTGAACCACCAACACCGGCAGATCCAATAGTAGAACGGATATCGGTTACATTCAACAAGTTTCTTGCTCCGGCCATTACTTCCAGTTTGTCGTCAAAGAATCGCTTCCTCACTGAGGCATCTAACCAATCGTAAGATTCTATTTCCGACAAAACAAACTGTGATGAATCATTGATGTCGCTTACAAACTGTTGTGTTTTTCCATTGTGTTTAAAGTATAAAGCAAAATCCATTTTAGTTTCAGGTAAATGGTAACTCAATGCTGTATTAACATTAAAGGTATATAAAAAATCTTCTTCTGAAGTGGTTCCTAAAGCTCCTGTACTGATCTTCTGAGAAATTCCAATCAAAGAAAAACCGGCAGACAAATTCCAATTGCCGTATCTAATGCTATGGTCAGAAGAAAGGTTCCAAACAGTATAATCATTTACATTGATGTATTGATATTGCAATATGGGATCATTACTGGTCAAAACCATACTGATTTTGTCATCGACAAGCATTATACTGGAAGTAAGACTATTATATAAACTAATTCCCGAATCAAAAGAAGTGTTTTTCTTCAGATTGGCTTCTACATAAGAGCTACGTTCCGGCACCAGGTTTTCATTTCCCTGAATATTGTGATTAGAATCTACAAAGTAAGAATATAATTCACTAAAATTTGGTGTCCGGTAAGAATATCCTGATGATAAACGAGCTTCAATTCCTTTATTAAACAAATAACGCACTCCTAAAGAATAGGATTGCTGATCATCAAATTTCGATTGAAACGAATATCTAAATCCCGGTTTTAATGAAAATCTATCCGTAAAATTTATTTCCGCCAATGCAAATACATCATAATTTTCCATTCTTTTTCTTATATTCACAGACTTTAATTGATCGTCTTTGAACATCCCTGAATTAGCGTGACCAAAACTATTTTCGTTGACCAATTCATACCCTACTTGAAAATCAAACTGTTTGTTTTTGATAAAATTGGTAATAGTTCCCGTTGAATACAATACTTCATTGGAATGAAACACTTCACTGTTGTTGTTAACTTCTTCTTGGGAAAGAATATAATAATTAAACTTTTCTTCGCTGCGCTGTTGTTTCTGATGAGATGCCGAAATATTAAAAGTCAAATCATTAAACAGTTTTCCATAATAATTGAAATGATGATAAAAACGCTTCGTCGGAAAACGTTTATCGTTTGAATAATAAGTTTCCGGGAAAGGATAATTGTTTACAGGAATTACCACCGGATTGTAATATTCTACCACTTCATCAAAATAATCAAACTTATAGAAAATACGAGTATCGTTTTTTTGATAACCAATAGTAGTATTAGTCGTCAATTGCTCTTTTGGAAGCCACTCCACTCCTCTTCTTCCGTCATTTAGCAAATAATCTTTTCCCTGTTTATCATCAAAAGAACCTTTGAAATCATTGCGATTCGCTCCGACAGAAACATACCAGTGATTTAGAAAATTATGTGATATTTTTATGTTTTGAATATGTCTTCCTTTGTCAAAAAAGGCATATTCACTTCCTACGGTTTCTTCCTGAACACTCGCAGAAATTTCCCAATCATAATGTGAGTTTTTCTTGGTGATAATGTTCAATATTCCACTCACAGCATTCGCCCCGTGCGTTACACCCATTGCCCCTTCAATAATTTCGATACGTTCTACATTATCTAAATTAATTTGAGTCAAATCCACATTATTTCCCAAACCTGTATCACTCGCAATAGGAATATTATCAATTAAAACCTTGAAATATTGTGAATCCAGGCCAAAAAGCGAAACCGAAGATCTTCCGGTTTGTGCATTGGGACTCACGGTAATGTTTAAATACTGATTAAGGACATCGCCCAAATTATTGGCAGCCAGATTCTGAATATCGGCTTTGCTGATAACCCTTACGTTATGAACCGACTTTTTAATCGATTGAGGTTCAAATTGTCCTGTTATTACTATTTCTTCCATTATAGTGTTCTCGTTTGGCAACTCTAAAGAATCGACCTGAGCTTGTGCCATAAACCCATTTACAGATAAAACAGAAAAAAGAATCCTGCGAATTTTCATTATACTATTTTTATTTGTTCTAAATAAATTCAACGATGCAAATATAAAACCTTATTTTTATTTATTCTAAATAGCTTTTGTTTTTTTGTTTTTTATTTTACTTTTGCGGTGATAATTATTTTTAATCAGTTTAAATAATCTTTTTATGAGAAAACTTGTTACCGTTTTTGCACTGGCAATTGTTTTGACCAGCTGTAACAAAAAACAGGAAAACAGCACAGAGCCGTCAGCTGATAGCTCAGAAGCTAAAATCGAACGTATCGTATCATTAAGCGGTGCCATTACCGAAACACTTGATGCTTTGGATTACAGCGATGCTATTGTTGGCGTGGATGTAACTTCAACTTATCCCGAAGGATTGAAAGACAAAGTAACCGATTTGGGACACGTACGTTCTATTACTGCCGAAAGCATTCTGGCATTGCAACCTACTTTGGTTTTCGGAACAACGAAAGACGTAAATCCGGAGTTAAACGAATTATTGAAAAAAGCGAATATTCCGTTTGTATTGATCGATCAGGAATTTTCGGTGGACGGTACAAAAAAATTGATTACCGATGTGGCAAAAAATCTTAACAAAGAAAACTACCAGCCGCTTTTAGATCATATTTCAAACGAAATTGCAACCGTAAAATCTTTTGAAAACAAACCAAAAGTATTGTTTATCTACGCTCGTGGCGCAGGAAATCTGATGGTTGCCGGACAAGGTACTCCACTACACAGTATGATCGAATTGGCGGGTGCTGAAAATGCCGCAGCTGCACTAACCGATTTTAAACCTTTAACTCCCGAAGCTTTATTAACCAGCAACCCTGATGTAATTCTTATGTTTGACAGTGGATTTCAAAGCATTGGCGGTATGGAAGGTTTGTTAAAAATAGAAGGAATTGCTGCTACCAACGCAGGTAAAAACAAAAAAGTGGTAGCAATGGACGGACAATTCTTATCTGGTTTCGGACCACGCCTGGGCGAAGCTGTTGTAGAATTACATAACAAATTACAATAATGAAAAATAAAATTGCTGTTTACAAAGCTGCATTTTACCTCATCTTAATTGGTGCTTTGATAACAGCATTATATTTGGGTGCTTATGATTTCAATGATTCTATTTATGAAATCGTAAGCACTTATTTAAAAACCGGTACACACACACCCGATTCGTTTGTTCTGATCGAGTTACGCATACCACGTATTCTGATGGCAATTCTTACAGGTGCTGCTTTGGCAATTTGCGGAACAAGCCTGCAAGGATTGTTTAAAAACCCGCTGGCATCTCCGGACCTCATCGGAATCACTTCCGGAGCGGTTTTATTTGCTGCTTTGACCATTGTTTTTGGGTCAACAATAATGCACTTGCTCCCTCCTTTTTTTCGTTATGCTTTACTGAGCATTATGGCATTTATCGGTGCTTTGCTCACTATGATTTTTGTTTACAAAATGGCTACTTCCAACGGAAAAACACATATCTTGATCCTTCTTCTTTCAGGTGTGGCAATCACTGCACTGTCCGGATCAGTAACGGGTTTTTTGACGTATCTTTCTACGGAAGAAGAACTGCGTAACATCACTTTTTGGTCATTGGGGAGCTTAGCGGGTGCCAACTGGTGGAAAGTAACTTTGGTTTTCATAGTAGTTTCCATAGGAAGTGTGTTGCTCCTGAAAAAAGGAAAAACACTCAACGCCCTGATGTTGGGAGAAAAAGAAGCTGCTCATTTGGGCTTTGACATTGAAAAAACCAAGCGCCACATTATTGTTATTGTAGCATTGATGGTAGGAAGCGTTGTAGCATTTAACGGAACGATTGGTTTCGTTGGTCTGGTTGTGCCCTATATTTTACGTTTTATTTTTAATTCCAACTATCATATTCTGCTGCCGCTTTCTATGCTTTTAGGAGCTGTAATCCTCCTGATTGCTGATACAATGAGTCGGATTATCGTCATTCCGGCAGAACTTCCCATCGGAATTTTAACAGCAATCATGGGTGCTCCGGTATTTATTTTGATATTAATCAATTACAAAAGAAAACTCTAATGCTACGTATTCACGACTTAAACTTCAAAGCCAGAAACCGCTTTCTTTTGCGTCATATCGACCTGGAAATTTATCCGGGAGAGTTTATTGCGATTGTCGGTCCCAACGGAGCGGGAAAATCTACATTGCTCAGCAGTATTGCAAATGAAATCAAATACGAAGCCAGTGAGTTTTCGTTTAAAAATAAAGGAATAGAAAAATACAACCGACATGAAATGCCG
>DATGMY010000187.1:0-4557 GCA_035307005.1 Flavobacterium sp.
CGGCAAGCACCGGTGGTAGAGAGTTCCCCCAACTCAATTTCTTTTACAACACTCAACTTAAAAGACATACTGTAATCTCGCTGAGTGCGTTTTACATAATTGTTTCGTTCTTCCATAATAACGATTTCTTTTTTGTATCGATATTTCAGGACAGGACAAGGGAATAAATCAAAAAGGTCGGAAAACTCCGACCTTTTTGATATAAAATGTTTTGTATAATTAAGCCAAAGCTTCTTTAATTCTGTCTGCAGCTTCCTGAAATTCGATGGCTCCTAAAATAGGCATTCCTGATTCGTCGATGATTTGTTTTGCCAAATCAGCGTTTGTTCCTTGTAAACGAACAATAATTGGAACGTTGATATCGTCTCCCATATTTTTGTATGCGTCAACGACACCTTGTGCTACACGGTCGCAACGAACAATACCACCAAAAATATTGATTAAAATTGCTTTCACGTTCGGATCTTTTAAAATGATGCGGAAAGCAACTTCCACACGTTTTGCATCGGCTGTTCCACCAACATCAAGGAAGTTTGCCGGTTCAAAACCTGCATATTTAATCAAGTCCATCGTTGCCATTGCCAAACCAGCTCCGTTTACCATACAGCCTACGGTTCCATCTAAATCTACATAGTTCAGTCCTGCAGCTTTAGCCTCTACTTCAATCGGACGTTCTTCCGTAATGTCACGCATTTCTTCATAATCCGGATGGCGGTACAAAGCGTTGTCGTCTAAAGTTACTTTAGCATCAACTGCAATGATTTGATCATCAGAAGCCTTTAAAACCGGATTGATTTCAAACATAGAAGCATCACAACCTACATACGCATTGTATAAAGCATTTACGAACTTTACCATTTCTTTGAACGCTTTTCCGGACAAACCAAAATTAAAAGCAATTTTGCGAGCCTGGAATCCTTGTAATCCTACCGCAGGATCAATTTCTTCGGTAAAGATCAAATGAGGTGTTTTTTCGGCAACTTCTTCAATGTCCATACCGCCTTCGGTAGAATACATAATCATATTTTTTCCGGTGGCTCTGTTTAATAAAACAGACATATAGAATTCTGAAATCTCACTGTCGCCCGGATAGTAAACATCTTCTGCTACCAATACTTTGTTGACTCTTTTTCCGGTAGGAGGCGTTTGGGGAGTGATTAAGTCCATTCCGATGATCTGACCGGAAATTTCTTTTACCTGATCTAAGTTTTTAGCCAGTTTAACACCGCCACCTTTTCCGCGACCACCTGCGTGAATCTGAGCTTTGATTACATGCCAGCCGGTTCCTGTTTCTTCAGTTAGTTTTTTTGCAGCATCAACTGCTTCGTCTGAAGTATTGGCAACATGACCACGCTGAATCCGTACGCCGTAGCTTGAAAGTATCTGTTTACCTTGAAATTCGTGTAAATTCATTATTTATATGTTTTTTTATAGACACACAAAAGTATAAAACTTGTTCGATATTGCCTAAAGAAAAGACGAATAAATGTACTTTTCTTAGCAAACAGGGCTTTTTTCCTTCTTTTGACACAAGTTCAAAACCTTTTGATCACTTTTTGTTGCATATTTGCTAACAAATGACTGTTTTTAAACCATTAAAAAATCTTCATCGATATCAGTTTCTGTTTCTGTATTGGCAGTTGTTTCATCCGGTTGTTTTGTTTCAACAGCCACTTTGGCATCATCGGGCTGTTTGAATCCAATTTTGTTGACCGGTGCTTTTTTCGCCTGATAAAATTCCAGATCCGATTCCAGTTCCAGAATGCGGTGTGGAAAGTCCTGCCCGATGTTTTGTTTGGCTTCTGCAATGAAAATGGCACATCTTTTCAGATATTCCTGAGTGAGTTTGGATTTGGCTTCGTTAAAAGCCGCTACCAAAATTTTATCTGTTAATTCAATATTTTTGGTTTCATCTTTCCGGTACAAAGCATACAGCCTTTTTTTCAACGATTGTGTAAAGTCAATCAGCATTGTATTGGAAAATAACTTCATTTGTTCTGCTACCGGTTGCCAGAATTCTTTAGACAGAGCATTGTGGCTTTTTAAAATCTGTAACAAAGGGGACGATGAAACCAAATGGCTTGTAAGATGATAAATAATCAATTGCGCACGCTCGTCTTCATTCGGTGGGAAAACAGGAATATGCATATCAAACCGGCCCGGAGCAAGGATCTCATCGTTGAGCAAGCTTAAAATTTCAGCAGAACCTACAATCAACAATTCTTTATGATCGTCTTTTTTGCGTGGCGCAATATCGTGTGAATGAGTTCTACGGTTTCCGGAAAATAATTGGGTTCGGCTGTGTTGCTAAACAGTTCGTCAAATGCATCTATAAACAACATTGTTTTGGGTTGTTCCATTTTTTTGGTCAGAAAACGTGAAAACGAATCCTGACTTGTTTTGAAATTGCCTGCCAGATAATCTTTGTAAACGTGTACAAATTCGTATCCGATCATAGAAGCAATTTTTTTTGCCCAATAGATTTTTCCACTTCCCGGAGGACCGTAAAGTACCATTCCCGCCGGTTTTGAAATCCCCCAGGTTTGCAGCTGCTCTTTGTTGATAAACGGATCAAGCATATCGGTAAGATAAAAATACAAATCGGTATATCCCACAAGGATTTTATCGGCATAATTTTGTGTTTCCGGAAAAGCTTCTTCTATAAAAGAATAAGTTCCGCCAAGATACAAATGAATCAGATAACTGGAAAGGTTGGTTTTAAGCTGTTTTGCCGCTTCTTCGGGAACACCATTGGATACAAAAAAATTTAAAACGTCTTCTTCTTTTACCCCAATGGTTTGGGCAATATCCGCTAAAGTTTTTAATTTGGAATGATCCAGAGCATATTTTTTTAAAAACTCTTTGTTCTTTAAGGCAAATTCCCGAAAGACTTCCGTTAAGTTGAAATGTTCGTCAATACATCCGCCCAAATCTATGTTAAAGTCGTAAATGAAATTCTGAAGACTTTCTAAAGAAATTCCTAACTCACTTGCTAAATCTTTAAGTTTCATTTTTTGTTTCTAAAGGTACAAAGATCTTTGAAATCAGGAAAAATTTTTTAGGGACTAACAGAAAAAACAGAATGATTGATATCTTTTATATCACAAAAGAATTCCGCTTTTAAAAATAAAAGATGAAAAACAATTGAGGAATAAACAATGTAAATTATTATCTTCCAAATGCAAAATAGGGAGTGAGAGGGTGTTTCTTTTTTTGAAGCCAGTAAGATGTCATTTCCATTCCTGTAATCGAAAAAGTAATTCCATTTCCTCCAAAACCCAAGACAAAATAACTTTTTTTAAAATCTTTGTGTTCGCCAATATAAGGCAATCCGTCTTTGGTTTCGCCAAAAGTTCCAGCCCAGACAAAATCGGAATAGAAAGGAATATGTGATAAATGCTTTTCAAAAGATTTCAGAAGCTTTTGTTCTTTTTTATCGAGTAATGCATCTCTTTTTTGTGTGTTTTGAAACATTTCGTCCTCACCGCCGATCAGAAAACGATTGTCATCGGTTGTTCGTAAATAGATATATGGTTGGGCTGTATTCCAAACCAATAGTTTTTTATACAACGGTTTTAGATTCGGATTTTGTTCGGAAACAATAGCATAAGTGCTGATCAGATTCACGAAATTTTCCTGAATCATCGTTACACTTTCATATCCCACGCAATAAATAATTTTTTTAGTTTTAATGTTCGTTCCTGTATTCAGCGAAACATTGTTGTATTGTTTATGATATTCTACATTGATTAATTCTGTTTTATCAAAAACCTGCAAACCTTTTTTTGTGTTGTGTTCAAGCAATTCATGAACCAGCATAAAAGCATCTACGCTGGCACCCTGATCAGAAAGAATGCCCCCATGAGTGTTTTCTATTTGATATTTTTCGTAAATTGTATCGGCATCCATCCATTTTACTTTAAATCCGGCTTTTTTTCGCACTTCAAATTCGCACTTTAACTCTTTAACATCTTTCTTATAGGCAGAAAAATAAAGCGATTTTTTTCTTGTAAAACCAGCTTTCGATTTGATTTTAAGGCAAATATCTTCTAGTTGATCAATAGCTTCGGAGCAAGCTTTATAACTCTCGATTGCCCCTTTTTCACCAATCAATTCTATCAATTCATATAATGGTGTATCGATTTCATATTGCAGCATTGAAGTGGTTGCCGACGAGCTTCCGTTAGCAATTTCGCGTTTATCAATCAAGATGGTATTGTAGCCGTCTTTTATACATTGATGTGCTATAAGACTCCCGGTAATTCCACCACCCACGATCAAAACATCACATTCGAGATTGTTTCTTAAAGAAGGATAAGATCGGATCGCTCCGTTTTTTATTAACCAAAAAGGTTCATTTGATTTTAAATCCATGTTTTTTAGAGAATTAATGATTAATACTTTTTTGATTATAAATAAGGAACTACTTCGGGTTTACCGTAATTAAACTGTTGCAAGCCAAAGCTGTTATTTCTGAGTGTATTGGTTTTGAAAATATTTTTTCCGTTTCCGGGAATGCTTGGATAAAATGCAATGGACAACTGAAAGTTGTTAAAC